>JADFDB010000046.1 GCA_018263175.1 Spirochaetota bacterium | reverse complement strand
GAAAAGGAGTTCGACGTCTGGATGGTGCAGAATTACGCCGGACGCGACAAACGGGACAGAAGAATCGAAGAGCGGCGCAGGCATCCGCGCGTGGAGATCAAACCCGAGCCCCAAAAAAAAGGCGATAAAGACCGCAGGGCCGCCGTGCGCCGGAAACATTTCCGCCTCGACATCGAGGTGCCCGTACGCATCGTCGAGACGCTCATAGAATCGTCGAGCGACGAGACCGAGGCTTTCGATTTCGTCGGAACGCTCGTGAACATCAGCAAGGGCGGGTTCTACTTCAAGTTCAGCCAGCCCATCGAGATATCGAGCATCATACGGGTCCATATCGACCTGTCGATGATGGATGCCGATCTCAAGGATATCAAAGCGCTTGCCATGGTGGTGCGCGTCGACAGGCTGAGCGACGACACCTACGGGGTGGGCGTGATGTTCAGCAGCATCTACGACGAGCACCGCGAGAAGCTCGAGATGTTCATCTTCCAGAACCTGGCCTACTACATCTATCGCAACAGCAGATAGCCGCGGCCCCTACCGCCTCCTCGAGATGGACAGCACATAGTCCTCCAGGCGCGGCCGGGTTATGTCGAAATAATACACACACCTGTTCCTGCCGTTCGCGGTCGATTCGCCGAGCCGCCCGCTTTCGTCGATGAGCGCATGCAGGCGCGCCGTAACGTTCCGGTCCACCACCATGCCCCTCGATTGAAGGTATTTCTGGAGTGAGCTGAGCGCGCGCATGCGGGCCGTTTTCGTCGCATTGGCCGCGTCGAAAACGCTCTCCGGCTCCACGATCACGACCCGGTACAGATCGGCGCTTATAAATCCTTCGCTCTCGAACGCAACGCGCGGTCGGTCGCCGATGACCGGTGCGCAGATGTCCGGCTGTGCGGGCTTTTTGACCTCTCGGGCGCAGTGCATAACAAGGCAGGTGCCCGCGAGTAAGAGAAGAGCGGCTGCAGCGACGGGACTTCGGTGTGCTGTCATGCGGTCATCCCTTTCCTGGTTTGTCGTCTTTCTTCGGCGCGTCTTCGGGGAGGGCGAGCTTCGGTCCTCCGGACTCGAGAGATTTTCGGAGGTTTTTGCGGTAGATTCGGAACACGATCACGGCCGAATGGTCCTCGTTGTAGTATTCGAAGGCACGGCGGCCGTATCGTACGTATGCTGCCGAGTCCCTCTCTATTTCAGCGCGCACCTCCGTGAGGTTGGTGACGCGCGCGCGGTCGGTCGGTTCGAGCCGGCGCATGATATGGTCAAGCCGGTAGGCGCCGATACCGGAGGCGACCGCCCCGGCGATTTTCGACTCGGCCTCCGCGAGGGCGCTCGCGCGCCGCTCAACCAGGCCGCGCGCCGCGGGGGAGGGCGTACCCTTCACGATAACCTGGAAGTGGTCGCCGTCCAGAAAGCCCTCGGTGCGGAAGTCGTCGAGCAGGACCGAGGTGTCGAGCACGCGGATACTGCACGAAGCCGCCGCGAGGGAAAGCGCGGCGGCGAGGAAAAGAAGCGCCCGTGCGGCGCGATGGGTAATGGCGTTCATCCGAATCCCGTCCACAATCGTCGTTTGTCGAAGGATGCTACCGGCCCCCGTCCCGCTGTCAAGAGTTTCGCGCCTACGGTTCCTTTTTGAGAAGCCCTATGATGTCCTGGATCTTGTCCGCGCTGGGGTGGTCGGGCTTGAGCGCGAGCACCCGCTCGAAATTGCTTATCGCCTTCTGCTTGTCCTTAATCTTGCGATAATAGATCATGCCCAGCTCCTCATATCCCTGCCAGTTGCTCTTGTTGATCTGCACCGCGCGCTCGAAGGCGCGCACGGCATCATCGTAGACGCCCTTGTCGCGGTAGGCGATTCCCTGGAAAAAATGGGCCTTGGCGTCGAGCGGATTGAGGTCCAGCGCGGTCTTGTATTCCTCTATGGCCTCGTCGTACAGCTTGGCCTCGCGGTAGGCGTTGGCAAGGTTGTAGTGCGCGTCGTAGGACCTCGGATCGTTGGTCGCGGCCTGCTTGTACTGCTGGATGGCCTTGTCGCCGAGGTTGTTCTTGGCGTAGAGGTTCCCGAGGTTGATGTAGGCCTTGGCGTAATTCGGATTTCTCGTGATCGCCTTCGAGTAATACTCGATGGCCTTGTTATCGTCGCCCAGCGCCTCGTGCGATTTGCCCAGCTCGTAAAGCGTGGCATAGTCGTCGCCCTTTATCGACAGGGCCTTCTCGTAGAGCGAGATGGCCGTCTGGTACTGCTTCTTCTCAGCGTTGATGAGGCCCAGGTTGAAATAGGCCTGGGAATAGTTGGGATCGAGCTCAATCGTCTTCTGGTAGAATTGCGAGGCGTTGTTGTACGACTTCATCTCGTGGTAGGTCTCGGCAAGCTTGAAGTTGGTGTCGGGATTATTCGGCCGGAGCTCGCGGTCCTTCGAGAACTGCGCGAGCGCCTCGGGGAAGTTTTTGCTCTTCAGATAGATGTCACCCAGATTGAAGTAGGCGCGGTCGAGCTTCGGGTCCTGCCGGATCGCCGTCTTCAGATCGTTGATGGCACGGCCCTGGTCGTTCAGCTTGTAGTGGGCGAGCCCGCGCGAGTAATAGGCGCGCGGAAAGTCGGGCTGAATTTCCACGGCCCTGCCGAAATGGCGTACGGCCGTGTCGAACCTGTTGTTCATGTAATGGATGAGCCCGAGCCGGTAGTGGGAATCGGCGTTCTTCGGGTTGGCCACAATCGCCTTCTCGAACGACTTTTTGGCCTCCTCGTCGAGCTTGTTGTGATAAAAGATGCGGCCCCGCCAGTAGTGCGAATAGTCGTCGTTGGGCTCTATCTCGGTCGCCTTTCCGTAGGCCTTGATCGCGTTGTCGTAGTCTTTCGCGTCGCGGTAGCGGTCGCCGAGCTCGCGCCACTTCGCCGCTTCGCCCTTCGTGTCGGGCGGTTTTGGCGCCTTTACGTGCGGGTCCTCGCCCATATCGCCGCCGGGGGCGATGTCGCGCCGTCCGGCGATCCGGTCGCCTCCGGGGCCGTCGCCGGCGATGCGCGATCCGCCGTCCGAGGTGCCGCGCACGGCGATACGCTCGGCGTTGCGCAGGTTTGCGAGGGCCGCCAGGTATTTACGCTGGAGGTTTTTGTCGCGGCTGTTGTAGGAGAGGGCCTGCTTGTAGTATTTGACCGCGCCGGGGTAATCGGCATCCTTTGCGTAGATGTCGCCCAGACGCTCGGCCGCGAGCGCGTCGCCGGGGTCGGCCTGGAGCGCCTTCATGAAGGCCGCGACGGCGCGATCGGTGTGTCCGAGGCGCAGCTCGGCCTCGCCCACGCCGCGGTGGTACTTCGACGCGCGCGGGTCGAGGTCGGCGGCCTTCTCATAGTTCTTGAGCGCGTTCGCGTAATCGCGCGCGCGCATGTAGAGGTTGCCGAGATTGTAGTAGCCCTCGGGATCGTTCGGGTTTTCCTTTATGCCCTTTTTTAAGATGTCGATCGCGCCGCGAAGGTCACCCCTTTTGAGGCGCTGCTGGGCGATGTTCCAGTAGCTCTCCTGGTACTTTGGGGCCACGGCCACGGCCTTCTTGTATTCGCGGAGCGCGGCGTCGAGTTTGTCCTGGTCGTCGTAGACGTTGCCGAGCTTGTTGTAGGCCACGGGCATTTTTGGGAAGGCCCGCTTGGCCCGCTCGAGCGCGGCGATGGCGTTCTCGTAATCTCCTTTAAGAGCGTACGCGTGCCCGAGCTCGTTCAGTGCGGCGTAATTGTTGGGGTCGATGGCGAGCGCCCTTTTGTAGTATTCGATGGCGCGGTCGATGTCGCCGATGGACTTGTAGAGGTTCCCGATCTTTACCAGGATATCCACATTGGCCGGATCGGTCTCGAGCAGTTTTTCGTACAGGCCGATCTGCTTCGCGCGCAGGTCCTCGATATCGCGAAGCGGGTCGCCCGCGCTCCGGTAGATCAGATATCCGCCCCCCGCGAGGAGCAGAAGGATGAGCGCCCCTATGCCGATGTTGCGTGCCGTATTGTCCCTGCGGAATGATGCCATGGTAAGGCCTCCCGTTTAAAGTCCGTCGTCGCGGTAGATGTCTTCGAGCTTCGTCTTGGTCTTCTTGGATTCGTGGCCCGCCGCCTTGTCCTCGGCCTTGCGGTCGGTCTCGCGTAGCACCGCACCGCCAAGGTGCAGGGCCTCCTCTATGGAGATCTCGCTGCCCACCGGCGGCAGTACGAAGTTCGGGTCTTTAAGCAGTTCGATCGCGCGACGTATCTTTTCGTACTGCGGATCCTCGGGCGCGATGGAGAGATACTTCTCCCAGCTCGCTATGGTGCCCTGCTTGTCGCGTTCCAGCATGAGGTGCGCGAGACCGATGTGATAGTGTGAGAATTTGATCTTGGAATCGAGCGCGTAGGCCCGCTCGAAGTTCTGGATGGCGGGGAAGGCTTCTTTTTTATAGTAATAAATCTGCCCCAGCCTGAAGTACTCCTCGGCGCTCTTCGGGTCGAGCTCGAGGGCCTTTTTGTAGAGCTCCAAGGCGCCATCCAGGCGCTTCTTATGGAAAAAGATGTCGCCGAGGTAGGAGTAGGCCAGCCGGTTCTCGGGGTTCTTCTTGAGCTCCTCTTGAAGAAGGATTTCCGCCATCTCGAACTTGCGCTCGTAGAAGTACGCGGTGGCCTTCTTGAAGCCGTCGTCTGCATCATGTTCCCCGCCCTTCGCCTGCGCGAGCGCCGCCGTGCCGCACAGCGCGAGTCCGAGGAGTACCAGTATCGCCGTTTTCGCTCTCATTGTCCCGCTTCCCTGTACATCTATCGTCACGCCCGGCGCGAAACCTGAAGGGCCGCGCACGTGATGACGCTGCATCCGGATAAAGATACTATACTGCACGGATTGTTTCATCTGTAAATTGAAAAAAATGGGAAGGCATCAATGCGAATAATGATTTGACAAATTTCAGATATCTGCATGTTTATTGTACTATTCGCAATGATCTATCAGGTAAACAGAGGGATATATTGCTAATTTTATCGACTATGTATCGGCAACGGCAATCGAGGATGGAAATAACCTGGGGAATGATTTAATTCGGACGCTCAAGACCATTGATGACCCGAAGAAACGTATGGAATGGTTCCATGAAAGTTGCAGGAATGACGGTACGAAATTTGATGGCGTGTCACTTGAGGATTGTAAGAAGCTGATCGCCGGGAAGAAAGGCATTATCAAATATGGAGATTTAGTCAGAATTAAGAATGGATATTCGGTTTTCAAAAATGCTGACTGCGGTCTATATCGTCGCAGCGGCGCTTAATTGTTCGCCTGTCTATGGGGCAGTAGCGGTTTCGGACGGGCGGATTGTTATAGAGGGGACTATTGAATCCGCCGTAAAACTGACCGCCCAATGGCAGTTTATTCCCGATGGTTCGGAAAGATATAAAGACGTCAATGCTTTGCCCGACCAAATATTTTATGAAAGCATAAGCGACCCCGATGTCTGGAAGCGATATTTCATTTCCGACAAGGACTATAATGTCGGTTGGTTCAGAACCATAATTGTCGTCGATAAGCCGCAGGATTTATTTCTATTCTTGCCCCTGGGTAAAAGGGGCTCCCAGATCTTCATCAATGGTCATTTGATTCGCGAAACTCGTCCGTTTGACGATAAAGGCTTTGTTCTGCCCATAGCGAGTAAACCTGAACTGGTAAATATTCATTCAAGTAACCTGCTGAAAGGGGGAAACCTCCTGGCTATAAGAACGGCCTCCATTGATGGATGGGGCGGTTTTATGAGCGGGCTGATGATAGGCGCTCCGGAAGCGATTAAAAAATATTGGACACGTTATGTGATGCTTTACGCATCGTTCGCTATTGTCGGTATTTTTTTATCATCGTTTTTCTTTTTATTCTTCCTGGCGCGGAAGCACGAAACTTTTTATCTTTCCTATTCCGGCCTTTGTATGGCGGTATCATTGTGGACGCTCGGGTTTACCGGACTGGGATTTTATCTTATCGATAATCAGCTTGTCTTTAATCTGTTTACCTACATCGGCGGAATTATTTGTATTACGACGGCGCTGAATTTCTTGTACGAATACCTGAAAATCAATAAACCCGTATTTATTAAGATATATACCGGTTTCTATTATCTGATGGCGCTTGCCGTACTCATTGAACATTTTGCCACGAATGGTCTTTATTATTACAACAAATATATATACGATCTATTTATAAACCTTAATGCCATATATGTAGTTTGCGCGATTTACATAAATATAAAAGCCGTACGAATGAAAAAACCCTATGCATACAGACTTTTGGCGGGGCACATTATTTTAGTCGCGAGCATTGTGTATAGTTCATTTACTTTTTTGAGTTTTTCCGGCCAGGATCCAATCATTATGGAAGGCTTTTTCGCAATGACGCTTGTTTTCGCCTCCGTGCTCGCTTCCCGCTTCGCCCGGATCCACACCGATCTCGAAAAGGCGCACGACGAACTCCTCGTCATCGACAAAATGAAGGACGAGTTCCTCACCACCACCTCGCACGAGCTGCGCACACCGCTGCACGCCATATCCGGCCTTGTGGAGACCCTCGAAATGAGCCCGGACGATCCGCCCACCGAACGCCAGAGGGAGAGCCTCTCCATTATCCGCCGGAGCGCCGCGCGCCTCTCGCGCCTGGTCGACGACATCCTGGACTTCGGCAAGCTCCGCGCGGGGAGGGTCGACCTTTTCGTGGAGGAGGTCGACATCGTCGGATTGCTCCGCGGCATGGCCTCGCTGGCCGGCTCGCTCGTCGATGACAAACCTATCGGGATCCGCGTCGAGACGGACGGTGGATTGCAGCAAATCATCGGCGACCGCCATCGTATTGAGCAGATCGTGCTGAACATGCTCTCAAACGCCATCAAATTCACCGACGAGGGTGAGGTGGTGCTCTCCGCGCACACCGAGGGTGAGGGCGTGAACGTCTCGGTGCGCGATACCGGCTGTGGTATCGCCCCCGACGAATTGGCCGGCATTTTGAGCCCGTTCCACCATCTCGAGCCCGCCGACACCCGGCGACACGGTGGGGTGGGGCTGGGCCTGTCAATCACCCGTCATCTTGTGGAAATGCACGGCGGGCGCATAAGCGCTGTCAGTGAGGTCGGCAAGGGGAGCCTCTTCACTGTATGGCTTCCGTCGAACCCCCCAGAGGGCGCCATCGCCATACGACGCGATTCGATCGAGCCCGTGTGCCCGCCGACCATGAAGCGCGCGAAGGAGGAGGCGCCGGGCAAGCCGGGGGCCGTGCCGTTTACGCGGCGTATCGATGATGCGTCGGAGGTGCGTGTGCTCGTGGTCGACGACGACGAGGCGAATCGGCGTATCCTCGTAGAGGTGCTTTCAGTCCGGGGCTACGAGGTGCGGACCGTGGCGAACGGAGCGGAGGCAGTCGCGGCCATCGAAACGTCCATGCCGCACATCGTGCTGCTCGACATCATGCTCCCCGGAATGAGCGGCTACGAGTTGGCGTCAAAAATACGTCTGACCTACAGCGGCATCTACATTCCCATAATTATGGTCACCGCCCGAAGCGGAATAGACGACATGATTAAAGGCTTCGCCTTCGGCGGCAACGACTACATCGTCAAACCCTTCAACTCCAGGGAGGTGCTGGCGCGCGTCGAGAATCAGCTCGCCATCAGCAACATGATCTCCATGGAAAAAAGGGTCGAGTCCTTCATTCGAAAAGGGGCCGGAACGGACGAAATCTCACTGGTGGCGCGCGCTGCGGCGCTCGACGAGGCCGTGCGGCGCCTCAGCGACTGGGAGGCCATCATCAGCAAGGACCTCGGGGTGGCAAAAGGCTTCCTCTCGCGGCTCATGCGCCGGACGGTTCAAACCGGTTCGGTGGAGTTCCATATAGATTACGACCCGCTCTACGCCATCGGCGGCGACGTCTATGACGTGCACGAGTACGCGCCGGGGAAGATCCGCGTCTTACTGGGCGATGCCACCGGACACGGTATCCACGCCTCGCTCAACACCATCACAATCATGACGGAGTACGGGCAGTTGCGGAACGAACCGCTCTCGCCCTCGGCGATGCTCGCGGCGCTCAACGAGCGCTTCTGCTCGCGATTCTCGCATTACCGCATCGTCTTCACCTGCTGTGTCGCCGAGATCGACCTGTTCACCGGCACGGTGCGCTTCGCCTCGGCCGGGCACCCCACGCAGTTCGTCGTGCTCGACAGACTCGACATTGCGCGCCTCAAGCCCGCGGGTCCGATCATCGGATTTCGGAAGGCCGTGCAGTACAACGAGCTGGTTATGGACTTTAAGCCCGGTTCGGTGCTCTTCCTCTACACCGACGGCCTGCTCGACGAGGGCTTCGGGATGCCAGCTGCCGCCCCAGGCGACGGCCGCGTTCTGCGCGGCGAGGAATACCTGCGCGGCGTCCTCGAGAAGCTGCCCGAAACGCTCTCGCCGGCGGGGATCTGCGCGGCAGTCAAGAAGGAGATGAAAGGCGACCGCCGCAAGAAGAACCGCCTCACCGACGACGACATCACCCTCGTCGCGCTCCGGAGGAAGTAGGGAGGCTTCTACGGCATCGCCATGGGCGCTTTCTTCTGGCATGCCATCCCAGTCCCCCGGACGGCGGCAATGGCCTTGCCTTCCGTGAATCTTTTCCCATCACCCTTCTGCCGGGGGCTCAGGGATTACAGAGCAAGCACATCCAGCACGCGCACGCAGTAAGGCGGCAGGACGGACGGCGTGCGGTGTCATCCGCCACACGCGCACGGTATTATGGGGAATCGAGTGTCTTTGCGAGGGCGCTCGGAGTGGGTAAGTGCGATTGCGCCGTCGGCGAGGATGACGAGTCTGCCGGCATCACTCGCGGATGACGAAGTACTTCTTGTAATTGGAGTGTACCCTGCCGTAGTACTCGGAGAGGTCCGTGTTACCGGACAGGGTGTAGTAGAAGTAGAGCAGGTACGATGTCTTGATGATGTAGATGTTTATATCGCGGCCCTTGAGGCCCTTCGAGATCTCGCATTTGCCCTTTTTTACCATTTCGTGCGCCATCTTGATGTGCTGGATGAAGTTCTGGATGTCCAAGGCGAACTCCGCGTTGTTGGCCTTGAACAGGTTGCGGACCCTGACCTCGTCGAGGCTTCCCGACATGAGCAGGTACTTTTTGAGCAGGCGCATCGAATTGCTCACCGACGCCTTGTTGACCGCCTCCCTGAAGAGGAGCTCGAACTTCTCGAAGGCGGCGAGCTTCTCCTGGTAGGAGTCGGGCTCGACGCTGTGCATCATTTTATACATGTTGAAGGCGGTTGATTCGACCTCCCTGCAGTCGATGTCCGAGTCGATGAGCTCCTTGAGCTTGTTGTAGTTGTTGGGGTTGCGGTCGAGGATCTTGGTGTAGAGCGCCACGCCCTTGAGCGCCTCCATGTAGACGGGCAGGGTTGCCGAGGAGAAGTTGCTCTGCGTGTAGTTTTTCATCCCCTCTATGATCATTGACGACTGGGCCGTGAGGAGCAACGCGTCCATGTCCGGATTGAAGTCCTTGGAGGAGCGCTTGCGCGGCCCGACATTGTCGATTTCGCGCACGGGGGGAGGGGCGGCGGCCCTGCGCGGCGGCTCAGGCCGCGGCTTTCCCGCTTTTATCGCGTCGGCAAACGGGTTGTCGAGGTCCACGTCGATGTCGAAGGAATCCAGGTCAAAGTCGCTCAATTGTTTTTTGTCCCCGGCCATTTATTTATCTCTGTATATACCGACATTGACCCGTCCGGCAGCGGCGCCTGCGGTTGAACTGTGGAAGTATACAGCGGTATGCTGAAATGTCAATACCTTTGCGGCCGCTTTTTATTCGGCGGACGCCGCCTGGCCTTCGTCGATGAGATCGTAGACCATATCGAAGGCGACAAGGTTGGCGAGCAGGGCCCTGAGCGGCATGCCGTGCGTCATGGCGATAAAATGGGGATTGGACACGCCGCGGAACTCGTAGTCGAAGGCGTTGCGGGAAATGATACTGCCGACATATTCCAACGTGTCGATGTGGTACAGTTTAATTTCCATTGCCGCCGTTTCCCGTTTCGATACGGTAATCGGCATCCGCGCCCTGCGACCTGCCGGAGAGCCGGCGGTCCTGAATCTTCGCGATGGTCTGCTTCAATAAAATCCAGTCGTCGTTTGCGTCTTCGATCAGCATCTGTTTGAGCGGCTCGATGGCGCTTCGCTCCCCGATTTCGCCAAGCGAGGCGATAACGCGCCGGCGCACCTCCATGTTTGGATCGCCGAGCGTCTCCGTGAGCGGGCCCACGCCGCGCGGGTCCCTGAAGAGACCGAGCGCGAGCGCAGAGCGCCAGCGCACCCAGGGCGATTCGTCGCGGAGCGATTCGATTACGCGCGGCATGACGTTCTCGGGATTGTATTTAACCAGCGCCCAGGCCGAAAGGGAATACTGCGGCGGCATGGATGGATCGTTGAGGGCCGAAATGAGGGGATTGAGCGCGCGCGGGTCCTGGAGCTCACCGAGCGCCCACGCAGCGGAATCGCGCACGGTAACGTCCGGGTCGGTGAGCGCGTCGATGAGGCGCGGAAGCGCCGAGCCGTCGCGAATGATGCCGAGCGTGCGAGCCATCCGGCGGCGGATGTCCGCGTCGGGAGAGTCCAGCTTCTCGATCAGGAAGGAGGTGGCGGCCCGGCCCATGAGGCCGAGCGTCATCATGACCGCGTCGCGAAGCTCCTCGTCCTTCCGCCCGAGATCCCGTTCGAGCGCTTCGAATGCGTTGCGGTCGAACTGGGCGAGCGCCTCGATGGCCGCACGACGCACCCCGCGGTCGCCGTCTTGCAGAAGGGCGGCGAGCGGCTCAATGGCTTCGGGCTCGTTGATGCGTCCCAGCGCGCCGGCCGCGAGCAGGCGGATTGACGGGTCCTCGTGGAGGAGGTGTTTTACGAGCGGTACGGTCGCGCCCTCGCGTATCTGCACCAGCGTGTCGATGAGCAAGCGGCGCACCTCGTCGTCGCTTTCGGGGATGGCTGCGGCGAGCTGTTTGACCGAGGGCTCGCCGATGCCGGCGAGCGCCCAGGCCGCTCCCTTGCGCACAAAACGGCTCGGATCGGAGAGCGCGGCGATGAGCGGTGCGATGGCGCTCTGCCCTATGCGTACGAGCGCCCACGAGGCCGACTCGCGCACCTCGCTCTCCTCGTCCTTCATCGCCGCGATGAGCAGGTCGGCGGCCTGTGGCGTGCCGATCGTCCCAAGCGTTTCGGCGATCCCCGCACGGCGTATAGGACTGTCGGTGTCGAAGCGCGCCAGCAGCTCCTTAACGGCGGGTTTGCCGATTTCGACGAGCACCCAGATGATGAGGTCGCGGAAGTCCCTGCCGACGTCTCCAAGCGCCTCGATCAGGCCGGGCACGGCGGCCTTTCCCGCCTCGACCAGCGCCGCGGCTGCCGAGTCGCGTGTTTCGCGGTCGGTACTGCGGAGTGCTTCGAAAAGCTTAATGTCGGCGGTTTTGTTTTCGGTCATCGTGTTCCGGTCCGGTTGCGTTCGGTAGTCATTGCCGGGGGATAGCGCTCCGGCAATGGTAAAAATCTACTATACTAAATATAGTATACAAGTGAGGCATCGTGAACAGCAGGCCCGGCATTTACAAGCAAAAAAGTCGTCCACGCGCCAGACCCCAGGCGGCCATGGTCATGCCGTCGTATATCTTGTTCGAACGTATGGCCGCGTCGATCTCGCCGGCGGAAAGGGCGAGGATTTCGAACTCTTCGGTGTCGTCCTTCCGGTATTGCGTGGAGGGCACGAGGTCCCGCGCAAGGTACACGTTCGTGATCTCGTCGACGATGCCGTTGCACGGGTTGAAAAAACCGATATGCTCGATGCTTCCATCGCAGCCGGTCTCCTCGACGAGCTCCTTGTGGGCGATCGAACCGGGATCCTCGCCCTCGCGCACGCCGCCGGCCGGAAACTCGAGGCTCAATCGGCCGTCCAGGTAACGGAACTGGTGCACCAGCACGATGCGTCCGTCCGGTCGCAGCGGCACCAGCATCACCGAGCCTCCGGTGTGCACGTAGTGGTACTCTCCCTCACGTCCGCCGGGGAGTTCCACGGTGTCCATCCGGTAGGTCCACCAGGGATTACAAAACAGTTCCCGGGAGGTCAGCTTTTTCCAATGTGCGAGCGCCATGGGTTGCCTCAGGTGCCAAGTATATCACGCCGGTACATCACGTCACGCCAAAAGCGCGGAGAGTGTACGCGAGAGGACCGATTTTATTCAAGAAGAATATGGCGTGCGATACATCTGAATTTTATTCTTGAATTTTCAGGGAAGGGCGTTTACTGATAATCACTAAGCACGGATTTATGCTCTCCCGCGCGCGGGAAATTTCTTGGACAGCACATTACTTGATATTAAGGAAGCGTTATGAAATCAAAAATTGTCACTGCCGGTAAGTTTATTCTGCTTGGATTGAGTGTGATTATCTGTCTGGGAGCCGTTCTCCTCTGCCTCCGCGATGCGCCCGATCTGAAATTGTCCTCAAGCCCTGGTTTCGAACCGGAGGGTATTTCGCCGGCGGATTATAAGGGCTATCGAAAGGAGAGCCGTTATCTCACCATGCCCGACGGGGTGAAGCTTGCCGTGGACTTTTTCATTCCCTCGGAGGGCCCCGAAAAAAAGAGGTTCCCCGCCATTTTCGAATATTCCCCGTACAACAGGGCGAGCGTCTATTTCAATTTGTCCCTGAAGATGAAAGTGCTCTCGAAGTGGTACACGGGAACCTGGGGGCCGATATTCGACGCGTCGAAGAAGAGGATATCGCGACAGCTTATCGCCCGGGGGTATGCGTATGTAATTGCCGACATGCGCGGAACCGGCGCCTCTTTCGGCGCTCATATCCCCCTCGACCCACAGCTGGCGAAAGATGGGAAAGTGATTGTCGACTGGATCGCCGCGCAGGAGTGGTGCGATGGAAATGTCGGCATGATCGGCCAGTCGTATCATGCCTGGTCCCAGTGGGCGGTGGCCGCCGAGATGCCGAAGGCGCTTAAATGTATCGCGCCCGCTCTTATAATGGCGGAAACATATACCGGTGCGAACCGCCCCGGTGGCATCACCGCCGTCAGCTGGTTGAAGTATTACAGCGATTACCTACAGGACGTAAACCATAACGCCTTCGAGCCGACGAGATCCATCCCGGTGCTTCCCTGCGTCCCGGTGGTCGATGAAGACGGGGACGGAAAGCTCGAAGACGAGATCCCTCTTATGAGCGGGAACGACGAGCGGCGCTTTACCGACGATGGAGAGCCCCGGTACGCCGACGGAGTCGCGCGTAAAGAGAACATTTATTATCGCGCGACGATGCAGCATCTTGAAAACGTGCGCCCCGATACCATTGCCGAAAAATATCCCTATATCAATGATTCAATCCCGGGTAGCAGGGTGACCGGAAGCTACCTTGATACCAGTCCGGGTTACTTTCTCCGGAAGATCCGCAAGAGCGGGATTGCCGTTTTGAATATCGGCGGCTGGTTCGACGGTTTCCTCAAGGGGACCGCCACGCTGCACGGCACGATACAGGGCGCCAATCCGGCCTATCTGCTCATCGGCCCAAGGTTTCATCAACCGGTCGCCAAAATCCTCAATCCATACAAGGAGTATCTCGATTACGAGGGTGAGTGGGGAGATCAGCAGTTCATCAACACGCTTAAATTCTTCGATTATTACCTGAAGGGAATGAAGAACGGTCTGGACCGGGGAAAGCCGGTAACCATCCATGTCGCCCATGAAGGCTGGAGAAAGGAGGGCGAGTGGCCGCTCGCGCGACAGCGGACGGCGATGTACTATTTCGGCCCAGCAAAAAGCCTGGGAGAGAAGCTGCCATCGGAGGGAAAGGACGCCTATCAGGTCGATTTTACCCATGCCTCCGACTACGGGGAGCCCCAGCTTAACCGGTGGGTGATGACCAAACCCTCCCGTGAACTGATGCGGCGGACGGCGCATGACGGCAAATGCTTCGTGTACGAAACTGATATCCTGACCGATGACGTGGAGGTCACCGGCCATCCGATCGTCAACCTGTACCTGTCGTCGGATCAACCCGATGCGGACGTCTTCGCGTATATATGCGATGTTGATGAGCGGGGCGAATCGGTATACGTAACCGAGGGCCAGATGCGCGCCGGATGGCATCCTCTCTATCCCGATGACCAGCAGGTGAACAGGGCGGTGGATATAAAGCCCGATCTCCCCTGGCATGGATACGAGCGGAACAGGTACGTCAAGAATCCCCTGGAAGGCGGCAGGGTGATTGAATTGCGCTTCGACCTTTTCCCCATGGCGTGGGTATTTAAAAAAGGACATAAAATTCGACTGGCCCTTGCCGGGGTGGACGCGGGAAATTTTGAGCCGAATCCCGCCTACGGATCCGCCGGCGGAGAGCCGAAACCGACCACACTTTTTTTCCACCGGGGAGGGAAAATCGCGTCGCGGATAGAACTGCCGGTTATACCGAAGTAAAGCCGGTGTATGAAATACGGATGCAACGAATCGGAAGACGTGTCTTGAGATAGATGGTTGATACAGAGGAGGCATAATGAAAATTGCAGCAATCGAACTGTACCATGTTTCCGTGCCGTTGAAAGAGACCTTCTGGCCCACGTGGATTCCCGGCTATCCGCAGACGCACAACCGCTTTACGCTCATCAAGATCGTTACCGACGAGGGGATCGAGGGCTACTCGGCCGGCACAGCCATGGGGAAGGAGCGCGAGGGACTCGGGGATCTCCTGGGGGGCTACCTTATCGGCGCAGACCCCACGGACACAGACCGCATGCAGGATTTATTGAAACAGGCCGGCTATCTCGGCTGGCGCAATTACTGGATCGAGCCGGCGTGCTGGGACATCATCGGCAAGAAGGAAGGAAAGCCCGTATATGAGCTGCTCGGCGGCGAGGCCCGGCCCGTCGAGGTCTACTGCTCCACCGGCGAGATGCGCGACCCGCACCGGCGCGTTGAGCAGCTCCAGGAGATGGCCTCGCGCGGCTACAAAACCGCCAAGCTCCGCGTGAAAAACCGGGACCCGAGCGACGACATCCGTCAGATCGAAGTGGTGGCGAAGGGCGTGGGAAAGAAGCTCCGGCTCGGCGTGGACGCCAACCAGGGCTGGCCTGTATCGATAGTCGACCGCGTGCCGAACTGGGATCTGAAGAGGGCGAAGGAGTTCGTGCGCGCTTGCGAGGCGAACGGCATCGTATGGCTCGAGGAGCCGCTCGATTCGCGCGACTACGACGGCAACGCCGCGCTTAAACGCTTCGCGAAGAAGGTGAAGATTTCGGGCGCGGAGCTCAACTACGGCTGGGACGAGATCAAGATCATGCTCGAGAAGGACTGCTTTCATGTTTACCAGCCCGACGCCACCTTCGCCGGGGGCATCGCGCAGGTGATGCAGGTGATAGAGGCCAGCCGCGCAAAAAAGCGTGAGTACTCGCCGCACACATGGACCAACGGCATCGGCTTTTACGTCAACTGGAACCTCGTGCTCGCCGACAGGGGGAACAAGCTGCCGCTTGAGTACCCGCTCGAGGAACCGTCGTGGATTCCGGAGTTCCGCGAGGGCATCATCGCGCCGATACTGCCCGACCGGAACGCCATGCTCGCCCCGTTCACGCGGCCCGGCCTCGGTTTCGAGATCGATAAAAAGCTTCTTCGCAAATACGGCACGCGCTTTTTCAAGATAACCGAGCTGGGGCTCAAGATAAAGGTGATCCGCGAGAAGGGCCTTCGCGCGGCGCTCGACATCAAGAAGCGCAAGGAAGGCGTTTAGCTCAATCGGCGCTCAGGGCCGGGAGCAGCGCTCAAGCGCTTCGAGCGCGAGCGCGGCCGTTTCGACCGTTTCAAGGCGCTCATTGCGGTAGAGCTCGAAACGGTGGGCGCTTCCGATCCGGCCCCGAATGAAGGAAGAGGCCGCGGCGGCGCCGAGGCGGCCGAAGAGCAGGCAGGCGAGGGCGGTGATGTCGGGGTCGTCCTCCCGGAAGGCCGCGTCGAGGAGCCGTGGAAGCGAGGGAGAGACGAGCTCGGGCCGTGCCTCCGCCAGGCGCGCGATGCCCCACCAGGCGCCTTTCCTGAGCGGCGCGAACTCGAGGAGGTTGTCGGCCTCGCCGTCCTCGAATACATACGAGA
>JADFDB010000045.1 GCA_018263175.1 Spirochaetota bacterium | reverse complement strand
GTCTTGCAGAGATAGCCCAGCTCGTCCTTGGAGTCAACCGGGATCTTTATGGTGTAGTTGCCCTCGGCGATCTCCTTGGACGCGTTGACCAGGATATTGACCGGGTGAAGGAAGTTCTGTATCAGATAAATGGAAAGCCCGATGGCGATGATCAGGGTCACGATGATGACGACCAGAAAAAGGATGGTGGTTTCCTTTTTGATGTCGTTGAACTTGTTTTCGATGATGCCGACGTAGAGTATGCCGATCACCTTGCGGTGCAGATCGTAAATGGGGCTGTAGGCCGAAATATACCAGTTGTTGACCACGAAGGCCTTGTCGAGCCAGAGCTCCCCGCGCTCGAACACCTTCTTGTAGACCTCCTCGGAAATGCGCGTGCCTATGGCGCGCACGCCGTCCTCCCTCAAAACGTTGGTCGAAACGCGGAGGTCTTCGAGGAATATCGTCGCCGTACCGTATTCGAATCCGTCGTATTTCTGGTCCTTGAAAACGAGGCTCTTGATCTGGTCGACCATGTCGTAATTGCGGTTGATGAGCCGCGCCCCGTAGATGATACCGATGAGCCTGCCGTCGCGGATTATGGGCGAGGCCGCCTTGAGTACCAGTCCCCGGTCCTCATTGGTGATGTCGGTTTTGCGCGCCATGGGCGTGGGGACGAGCGTAATAAACGCCCTGTCCGCGAGGTCTTGCCCCTCCCTGACGAGGTGGTCGTGGGACATGATGTCCGAGCCGTAACACGACTTGAGATTGGTCTGGACGTAACGGATGTATTGATCGTCGGATACGCTGTCGCCGGATCTCAACGGGTTGCGCGCCCGGACGATCACCCTGCCGGCGGGGTCGACGATGTTGAGGATGTCGAGATCGAGTTCCCTTTTCACCTCCTGAAGCTTATTGAGCAGAAGCCTCCTGTCGTTAAACTGCACGGCATCGTGAAGGTAGGGGAGCAGTGAAAGGTGGCGCATGAAGTGGTGGATGATGGTGATCTTGTCCTCGTAAATATAACGGGCGGTCTTCAGGTCGTTCTGGACCTGCTCGTAGGCCTGTCCGACGATATTGTTGTTTATGATCCGAAGCCCGATGATAATTGAAGCGGAGCCGATGATGAGCACCACCGAGATGAGACTGACGATGAGTTTGACGCGGAGGCTTGCCTGTATCCTGGTATTCATATCATTTAAACAGCCTGTCGATGAATTCCGATAAGTCCAGAAAATTATTGACCTCTTTCATCTCGGTGCAGTGCGCGGCGTACAGGCCGGCGATGCTGTCGCTCCAGTCCCAGAGGTGGCGCCTGTCCGGATTAAGCCAGAATATATTGCGCGAGGACTCCTTGATCCGGATGAACGAATTCATTCCGGGGTCCTGATTGTTGTTCCGCGCGTCTCCGAGCACCAGCACCGTAGTCTTTCTTCCGAGTGAGTCGCTGTAATCGTCGATGAACTGGTTGAAACAGCGGCCGTAGTTGCTTCCAAAGCCGTAGGTGAAACTGGTATCGGTGAAGATGGAATTGAGCGCGCGCTCGGGGTCCATCTCCATGAATAAGGGCGTTATCTCGACCATGTTGCTGATAAAGGCGAAGGTCCGCACCTTCGAGAACAGCCCCTGCAGCGTGTAGGTGAGGAGCAGCATGAAGCGCGAGTACTGGTTGACCGAGCTCGAAATGTCGCACAGCACCACGAGCTGGGGCCGGTCGATCTTTTTGTCGCGGTAATACAGCCTGAAGGGGATTCCGCCATGGGCAAGGTTGCTCCGGAGGGTCCGCTTCACATCGAGCCCGCCGTGTTTTACGCGCTTCTTGCGCAGGGATATCCTGTTTTTCAGCTTCTGGCCGAAGCGCCTGACGAGCTCCCGCATCTCCTGGACCTCGGCGGGCTTGAGCTGGTAGATGTATTTGTTCAGCAGATATTCCTCGCGGGCGCGTATGGATCTGCCGATGTTCCGTTCCCTGAGCCGCCTGCGTACGCGGCCGATGATGAAGGTGAGCGCGGCATCGTCTCCCTCCTCGTCCGCGTCGCTTTCGGAGCGCCCCCGGCGCGAGCGGGCGTTCATAACCATCATGCCGAGCGCCCCGGAGGATGACGCGAGCGATTCGTCGTCGAGAATGAGGTTTACAATATCGCGCGCGGAGAGCGTGGCCAGTGTCTCGTCGGGCAGGCCGTCGATATACGCGTCGATCGCGTCGCCGGCTTCGCGGAGCTCGTCGCCGGAGGGCAGACCTTCGCCCTCCGCGCCGTCCGCTTGCGCGCCGCGGAAGACGGCGAGGGAGGCATCCGCCTCGTCGGCCGGCCGACGGTCGAAGAATTCGCCGAAACAGCGTTCGAATATGGGGATATCGGTATAGTCCTTGATCAGGGTGGTCGAGAGCGCCTGTTTGAAAACGGCCCTGCTGGTGAAATCAACATGGCCGAGGGCGCCGAAGACGTCGATGACCTCGACGGGGGAGACGCGCACATCGGCGTCCTTGAGTATCCTGACGAACTCGAGGATCTTCAGCGTTCCGCGGCGTTGTTCTTCGGTGGCATAGTGCATAACGGTCGCTCGCCGTGTGTCGGCCGCCCGGCCTTTAGGCCGGGGCGCCTTAATGTGCGAATACATCGGCGGAGTGCTTTTTTACCAGCTCGATGTCCTTCTCATATTTTAAAATGAAGTTGAGCGTGTCGATGGCGAGGTCGCGGCGCAGCACGTCGCATCCCAGAAGCGTCAGGGCCTTCGCCCAGTCGAGGGACTCGCTGATGCTCGGCCCCTTTTTAAGCGGAAGCTCCCTGATGCGGTGGACGGCCGCGACGAGCTCGCTCACGAGGCGTTCTCCGCATTCCGGAACTTTTATGGTGACGATCCTTTCCTCGAGATCCATGGAAGGGAAATCGATATACAGGTGCAGGCAGCGGCGTTTCAGCGCATCCGACATCTCGCGCGCGTTGTTCGAGGTGAGGAGCACGAAGGGTTTCCGCTCGGCCCTGATGGTGCCGATTTCGGGAATGGAAACCTGGAAGTCCGAAAGCACCTCGAGAAGGAAGGCCTCGAACTCCGAGTCCGATTTGTCGATTTCGTCGATTAAGAGAAGGGTTGGCCGTTTCGCGGTGACCGATTTAAGTATGGGTCGGGGGATGAGAAACTTCTCGGAAAAGAACACGTCCTCCTCGGCGGTGAGTCTGGCTATCGCGTCGGAAAGCGTCTTCTCACCCTCCAGGAGCGCCGAGAGCTTGTCCTTGAGGATCTGGGTGTACAGGAGCTGCTTGGCGTATTCCCATTCGTACAGGGCCTTGGCCTCGTCGAGCCCCTCGTAGCACTGGAGCCGGATGAGGTCCATGCCGAGCGCCGAGGCAATGCATTTGCCGAGCTCGGTCTTTCCCACACCGGCCGGCCCTTCGACGAGCACGGGCTTCTCCATTTTCATGGCTAAAAAAACGGTGGTGGCGATCTCCCTCGAGCAGAGATACTGCTGGCTTTCAAGCGCCTTGATGGTCGATTCGACGTCTTTGAACATGGTCAGTCGCCCGGTGAACAACAGTCAATTATGGTCCGTATCGTTTCCAGTAGGCGAAACGGGGCCTCAAATGCAAGTAATTTACCCGCGAAAGGCCCATAATTAATGCGCTCACGGCCGGGCTGCGAAGAGCCGGGCCGGGTCGAGATCGTCAATGCGCGCCATCTGTGCGGGTGGCAGGCCTGCATTTCCGGCGATGATGGCTATATGCTTTGCCACGCCCGCGATCCCGGCGAAATCGGCTCCGCCCGGTTCGATCCGTGCGCCCGTCATGGCGGCATCGACCTGTGCGAGGCGCGACTTCGCCTGCTCATCGAGGAGCCCTTCGAGGCGTTCCTCGATGTCCGGCCCGACCGTGCCCGCAATGCCGGGCAGCCGGGCCAGGTAGGAGCAGAGCCCGATGTATGCCTCCATTATGAGGGCGCGCTCCACCATCCCCCAGCGCTTTATGGTCCGCTTTACCGAACGGTCGTCGGCCGGAAGCAGAAAGCCGTTATCGACGATGAAATCCGAAAGGGAAAGCCGGGCGTGGCTCGTGGTTCGAAGCATTCCGAGGTCGATCTCCTCGAGCGCACCGTCCGGCAGGAGCCCGGCCGGGAGGTGAATAACGCGCAGGGAATCGCTCTTTTGCTCGAGCGCGGTGAGGAGGAGAAAATCAGCGTCCAAACCTCCGGTGATGTATTTTTTCAATCCGGAAAGACGAAGCGATTTTTCTATAAAGGACACGCGCATGGGCTGTGCCGGATCCTCGGAGTGGGCGAGTGCGCCGATTGCCGCAGGGGCGGAGGCCTGTATGTCGTTTAAACCGGTTTCGGCGGCGATGGGGCGCACGAGCGCGGCCTGGACGATCCAGAGGATGGCGGTGCCGAGGTCGCCGGCCTCGCGCGCGAATATGGTGGAGGGCGGAGCCTCCCCGACGATGGCGCAGGCCCCGATGGACGGAGGGTAGTGCCCGCAGAGCTCGTTCCAGGCCGCCGCGCGCAGGACGGTGTCCCCGCAGCGCGCCGCATAGCCCTTTTCGAGCCGTTTTAGAAAATCATCATCCACGACCCTGCTTTTTCGAAAGCATGGCTTCGACCTTGAGCGGCAGTCCGTAGATGTTGAGAAAGCCGGTGGCGTCGCGCTGGTCGTAGAGCGCGCTGTGGTCGAAACTGGCGATGTCGAGCTCGTACAGCGTTACGGCGGACTTCCTGCCGACGGCCATGCAGCCGCCCTTGTAGAGCTTGAGGCGCACCGTGCCGGTCACGTTTTTCTGCGTCTCCTCGATGAAGGCATCGAGCGATTCGCGCTTGCGGGCAAACCAGAGTCCGTAATATATCAGCTTCGCATATTCAATCGACAGCTCGTCCTTGAGGTGCTGGGTGTCGCGGTCGAGCGTGATCGACTCGAGGTCGCGGTGCGCTATATGCAGCACCGTGCCGGCCGGGGTCTCGTAGACGCCGCGCGATTTGATGCCAACCAGCCGGTTCTCCACGATGTCGATACGGCCCACGCCGTTCTCGCCCGCGATCTTGTTGAGCCGGCGCATGAGCTCGACCCCTCCGAGGCGCTCGCCGTTGATGGCGACCGGTATACCGCGCTCGAAGTCGATTTCGAGGTAGGTCGGCTTGTCGGGCGCCTTTTCGGGCGATTTCGTCAGGATGAACATGCTCTCATCGGGCTCACGGTAGGGGTCTTCGAGTATGCCGCCCTCATACGAGATGTGCATGATGTTGCGGTCCATGCTGTAAGGCTTGTCCTTGCTCACCGGAACGGGGATGCCGTGCTTCTCGGCGTAGTCGAAGAGCAGCGAGCGGGAATGCAGATCCCATATTCTCCACGGCGCGATGATGGCGAGCTCGGGGGCGAGCGCTTTGAAGGTCAGCTCGAAGCGCACCTGGTCGTTCCCCTTGCCGGTTGCCCCGTGGCAGACGGCGTCCGCTCCCTCTTTAATCGCGATTTCGACCTGTTTCTGCGCGATAATGGGCCGCGCGAGCGAGGTCCCGAGCAAATACCGGTTCTCGTATATTGCGTTCGCGCGGATGGCGCGGAATACGTAGTCGCGCACGAATTCCTCGCGCAGATCCTCTATGTAACATTTGCTGGCACCGGTCTTAACGGCCTTTTCCTCGAGGCCGTCGAGTTCCTCCTCCTGTCCCACATCGGCCGCGAAACAGACCACCTCGCAGCCGTAGGTTTCGATGAGCCAGCGCACGATCACGGAGGTGTCGAGCCCCCCGGAGTATGCAAGCACGACTTTCTTTACGTTCATGGTCTTCTCCCGATGCAGGTAGTCCGGTCCGCGCGTGGGCGGATCGGCAGTCCGCGTTTAGACTGCGGTCCCGGTTTTATTTCATGAGCGCGCACAAGAGCGCCTTCTGGACGTGGAGCCTGTTTTCGGCCTGGTCGAAGACGATCGAGCATTCGGAATCGATGACGTCGTTGTCGATCTCCTCCCCGCGGTGGGCGGGCAGACAGTGCATCACCGCGCATCGATCGGAGCACTTCTGCAATACCCTCCGGGTGATCCGGTAGTCCGAGAAGGCCTTTCTGCGCCGGGCCGCTTCCTTTTCCATCCCCATGCTCGTCCACACGTCCGTGTAGAGGTAGTGGGCCCCTTCGACTGCGAGATTGATGTCGGTCGTCACGGTCAGCCTGGAGCCGGTCTGCGCCGAGATCTGGAAGGCGAGGGCGCTCACCTGTTTGTCGGGCTGGTAGCCCCTCGGGCATGCCACCGAGATGTCCATGCCGAGCATGGCCGCGCCCACGAGGAGCGAATGGACCATGTTGTTGCCGTCGCCGACGTAGGCGAGTTTTATCTTTTCAAGCTTCTTTTCGCGCTCGTAGATGGTAAAGAAATCCGCCAGCGCCTGGCACGGGTGGTAGAGGTCGCTCAGGCCGTTTATTACCGGAACGGTCGCGTTTTTTGCGAGATCCTCCACCTTCGAATGAAGGTCGGTTCGTATCATGATGCCGTCGACGTAGCGCGACAGGACGCGCGCCGTGTCGGCGACGGTCTCCCCGCGGCCGAGCTGGATGTCGTCCCTGCTCAGGAAGAGGGCGCAGCCGCCAAGCTGGAACATGCCCGCCTCGAACGAAACGCGCGTGCGGGTGGAGTTTTTTTCGAAGATCATCGCCAGCGTTTTACCTTCCAGCACGGGGGTGCGATTCCCCGCCGCGAGGTTCTTTTTCAGCCGCGCCGACAGATCGAAGATGTTCAGTATTTCGCGGGTGGACAGATCGGTGAGGCTTACGAGGTCTTTGGATGCGAGTTTCGGGATTTTCACACGCCGACCTCGCTCGCGAGAATCGTCTCGAGGATCTTCATGCCCTCCTTCGCGGTCTTCATGGAGATGGTGAGCGGGGGCATGATCCGGACCACCCTCTCCGCCGTGCAGTTGATGATGAGGCCGGCCGCGAGCGCCTTTGTAACGATGTCCATTCCCGGAATAGAAAGCTCGACTCCTATATGCAGGCCCATGCCTCTGATTTCGCGAATCAAAGGATATTTCGCCTTCATGGCCGTCAGCCGTCCGAAAATGAAATCCGAAACGGCGGCGACATTTTTCGGCAGCGCCGGTTTTTTAAGCTTTTTTAAAACAAATTCGGCCGCCGCGCACGCCAGGTGGTTGCCGCCGAAGGTGGTGCCGTGGACCCCCCGGCCGAACAGCGGCGAAAGCTCGTTTTGCGCATGCATTGCTCCTATCGGCACGCCGCCGCCCAGGCCCTTGGCCAGGGTGATGATGTCGGGCTTGATGCCGTAGTGCTGGTAGGCGAAGGCCCGGCCCGTGCGACCGATCCCGGTTTGCACCTCGTCGATGATGACGAGTATCCCGCGCTTCCTGCACATCGCGGTGAGTTTTTTGACGAATTCACGATCCGCTATGCGTATGCCGCCCTCTCCCTGTATGAGCTCGGTGATGACCGCGCAGACGCGCTCGCTGCGCCCGATCTCGCGCGAGGCGGCCGCGAGGTCGTTAAAGGGCAGATAGGTGAAACCAGGGACCAGGGGCCCGAAGCCTCTGCGAATCTTTTCCTGGGCCGTGGCGGACATCCCGCCGAAGGTGCGGCCGTGAAACGAGCCTTCGAATGAAATGATTTCGTATCGGTCCGGAGAGATCGACTGGCCGTGGGCGCGCGCGAGCTTGAGGGCGGCTTCGTTCGCCTCGGTCCCGCTGTTGACGAAAAGCGTCTTTCCGGGGAAGGAGAGCTCTCCGATCAGTTTCCCCGCGGCGGCCTGTTCCCTGTTGTAGAACCAGTTGGACGAGTGTATCGGGCGTTCGAGCTGTGCCTGCAGCCGTTTGACGAACCCCGGGTGCGCATGGCCGAGGGTGCTCACCGCTATGCCGGCAAAAAAGTCGATATAACGGCGGCCGTCCTGGTCGTAGAGGAGCGAGCCTTCCCCGGCCGTAAAACAGGCCGGAAGACGGTCCCCGTAGTTTTGAAAGAGGTACCGGCGGTCGCTCTGCATTATTTCCCCGAGTCTTTTTGAAGCCATGGCATTACCCTGCGGCATAAAATAAAAACGTCGGGGACAAAACCCCGATCGTGTGCATCAGCATCGGACATTCTTGCTTTATGTCAATTAAAAAACGATACGGTGCCGGCTACAGGCGGTAGCCGACGCTGAAGTAGGTGAGCGTGTAGTCCATGCCCCGGTCGGCGAAGAAGATGTGATGGTAGGCGAGTCCCGCGCCGAACTCGATCCTCGATAAAATGAAGCGCGCACCCGCGGAAAGGCTCACGCACGGGTCGTACGATCTGCGGGAGTCGAGTATCATCGGGGGGCCGTTTATATCGGGGCCGGGTATCTCGACGCGCGAGACGGCCAGGCCCGCGCCAGCGCCGGCGGTGAGGGCGAAGAAACTCTCCATGCGGTACAGATAGGCCCCATTGAACGAGAACGACCGCAGGGTAAAAATCGATTCCGTCGGCACGTCGGTATCCCTTGTGTTGGCGGTCATGTAGTCGTAGTGCAGCGCAAGCACCATGTCACGGAGTACGGGTACGTTTTTGGCTGAACCGGCGGCGGCGAGGTCATAGGCTATGTAGAGAGAGGCCATTTCGGTCCTGTCGTAGATGTCGCCCCACGGGCCGTATATGCTGACCAGGCCGGCGGAGGCCCCGAAGCTGAAACCGTTGAAGACATTATAGAAAGACGTATACGGGGAGGAGGCGGTCCTGGCGAGCTTTACCGCCACGCCCTTCTGGAGTTCCGTGTTGATCTTTTCGGACAGCCGGTCGATGATCACGAGGAGCATCGCGCCCAGCTCCTCGCTCGTCTCGTTGATATCCATGATCTTCTGCTGGTGAACATCGAAGATCTGGGTCTTGATGAAGATCGTCCGGTTTTCCACGTAGTACGAGCCGGTAACGATGAAGTCCGCGCTGAACTCCTTTCCGCGCTCGGACAGGAGGCGCACCCTGTTTTTATACACCTCCTCGGGAGCCGAGGGATCGACATATTCGAAAATGACGGGGAACGAACGCACCTCGTACTTCCTGGATCGTTTGAGCTCGGTCGTGATCGAATTGGGGATGATGTAGGAGTAGTAGCCGTACTCGGCGGCCCTGCCGGTATTCTGGAAATTATACAGCAGTACTTTGCCCTCGGGATATACGGAGACCCTGTCCTCGGCCGCCGCCGGGCCCGCCCCTAAAAGGACGGCCAGACCGAGCGCAACGACGCCGAGAACCCTCAGGCTTCGCGGCGGACACGAAGTTCTGCATTTGAATCGCGCTATGATAACCATGGCCTGTTTCCCGACTCCCGTATGCCGTTATTGTCGTCCAAAAAGCTCATTTCGTCAAGAATGAAATGCGGTTCATGTCGTGTATTCGGCGTTTATCTTCACATAATCGTAGGAGAGGTCCGTTGTGAGGTATTCCGCCTCAGCGTCGCCCATGCCGAGGTCGACCCTTACCGTCAGGTCACTCTTTGCGAGACGCTCCAGGAGCTCCGCGCGTACGAAGGGTACCGGTGTCCCGTTCGAGAGCAGTGTGGCGTCGTCGATCATGACCGAAAGCCTCGTCTCTTCAACCCGCGCGCCCGAGTACCCTGCGGCGCAGGCGATCCGCCCCCAGTTGGGGTCGTTGCCGAAAAGCGCCGTCTTCACCAGGAGCGACTGCGCGACCGCCCGCGCGGCAAGCCGGGCGTCGGCCTCGTCGGCGGCGTGCGTAACGAGCACCCGCACGAACTTTGTCGCTCCCTCTCCGTCGCGCACCAGAAGCTCGGCGAGCTTTTTCAGCACCGCCAGCAGGGCCTCCTCGAAGGCGGCAAGGTCGGCCGCTGATGCGCGGGGGGGATCGGAAACCGGGCACAGAAGAACGGCCGTATCGTTGGTGGACATGTCGCCGTCTATGGTGATGGCGTTCAGGCTCCTCGCGATACAGCGCCTGAATATGGCGTCGAGATCCTTTTTGGCCAGCGGCATGTCGGTGAGCAGGAAGGCGAGCAGGGTGGCCATGTTCGGGGCGATCATGCCCGCCCCCTTTGCCGTGCCGGCGATGGTGTACGAGGCGCCGTCGCAGGCGAATCGTACGGCGTATTCCTTGGCGAAGGTATCGGTGGTCATGATCGCTTTTGCGACAAGGCCCCCGTTCGCCGGGGAGGCCCCGAGAACGAGATTCGGGAGGCTCTTCATCATTTTTTCGGCGGGAAGCTGGACGCCGATAACGCCGGTGGACGCCATGAGGACCGAATCCTCGGGCGCTCCGAGCAGACGCGCCGTTTCCCGCGTAAGTGCGCGCGCGTTGGAGTAACCTTCCTCGCCCGTGCAGGCGTTGGCGTTGGTCGCGTTGATCAGTATGCCGCGCACGGGCAGGCCGGTCCGCTCGCGGCAGAGCCGTACCGGGGCCGCGAAGACGCGATTCGTGGTGAATACTCCGGCGGCGTGACACGGCTTTTCGGCGGCGATCAGCGAGAGGTCGAGCCTGTTCCGGTACTTGATGCCGCACTCGACCGCTGAAAAGGCGTAACCGGGAACGTTTCCGAGTCCGCCCGTCAGTATCTCCATGGCCTTTCTCCTGTCGACGGTATAAGGGATCGCCTGCACGCGATGAGATGATGAGTGGGGAGGGGCGCGATAAAAGCAATAAAATTTTACGGATTCATGCCTTTCCACCGTGACCGGATATTTCCCGGAGGGAAGGGCGACTCACCGCGAGCGCGCGGCCTCCCCGCCCTGGGACGGGGAGGCCCGGTATTTCAGTAATCGTTCAGCACGTTCGACGAGATGACGAGGCGCTGAATCTCCGAAGTGCCTTCGTACAGCTCGGTGATGCGGGAGTCGCGGTAGTGGCGCTCGACGGGATATTCCTTGATGAATCCATAGCCGCCGAATACCTGGATCGCCTTGTGCGTTACTCGATGCGAGGCCTCGGAGGCGAAGAGCTTGGCCATCGCCGCGTAGCGGGAATATTTACGGCGTTCCCCGGTGCCGATGAGCTGTGCCGACTGGAAGGTGAGCAACCGCGCAGCGTCGATATCGGTCGCCATGTCGGCGATCATCCACTGGATCGCCTGGAACTTGGCGATGGGCTGGTTGAACTGCACGCGCTCCTTGGCGTACCTGGCCGCCGCGTCGAGCGCCGCCTGGGCGATCCCGACGGCCTGTGCGGCGATGCCGACCCGGCCGCCGTCGAGCGTATGCATCGCGATGGCGAAGCCCTCTCCCTTTTTACCGAGGAGGTTTTCCTCGGGGATCTCGCAGTTGTCGAAGACGAGCTCGGTGGTCGACGAGGCGCAGATACCCAGTTTGTCCTCGACCTTGCCGACCGAGAAGCCCGGCGTTCCCTTTTCCACGATGAACATCGAAAGGCCCCTGTGGCCTACGCCCTTCTCGGTGACCGCTATGACGATCGCCACGTGCGCGACGCCGCCGTTGGTGATGAAGTTCTTGGTGCCGTTCAGAACCCATTTGCCGTTTTTAAGCTCGGCGGTGGTCTTGGTGCCGGCGGCGTCGGAGCCCGCACCGGGCTCGGTGATGCCGAAACATCCTATCCATTCGCCGGTGGTGAGTCTCGACAGGTATTTTTTCTTCTGTTCGTCGGTACCGAAATAGTATATCGGGGAGAGGCAGAGGGAGTTGTGCGCCGAAACGATGACACCGTTGGAGGCGCACCCGCGCGAAATCTCCTCGACGGCGATTGCGTAACAGACGTAATCCATGCCGGCGCCGTTATACTCCTCGGGATAGACCACGCCGAGCATTCCCATCTCGCCGAGCTTTTTTACCGGCTCCCACGGGAACTCGTGCGTCCTGTCCCACTCGGCCGCTCTGGGCGCAAGCTCGTTATCGGCGAACTTGCGGCACATGTCTTTGACCATCTGCTGCTCGTCTGATAGCATGAAATCCATAAAATTCTCCTTGCATGCGATAATTGGTCGGCTCCGTAACCGGAAAACAGGCTATTCGGCGCTACGGGCGCATGCATAGCTTTGGGGTTGTGAAACGGACCCGATGTTTATATGAACACACAATGATCTTTGTCCATATCAATGCAATCAAAATTCCATTATTTCACAACGTAAATCGATTTTTATTTGCAACCGCCCCGCGGGCCCGGCGTATGCCCCTTCCAGGATCGTCGGGGAAAAGTGTGCGGCGCTACGGAGGCGGCCGTGCGGGCGTTTTTCTCTTGAATTATTGCCGGGGTTTTACTATGCAGTGAAGGAGCGGACGTGCGTCCGGCATACTGCGAGGTTTTATGAAAAAAGCGTTATCCATGGCGGTCGTCCTTGCCCTCGCGATCGGCTTTGCCTCATGCGGGCAGTGGAAGGTGAGCGCCCTGAAGGGCAAAAAGCTCTGTTCGATACCGAACGCGAGCGCCCCCGGCGGCGTTATGATGGACTTCAACGAAAGCGGGACCTTCAACCAGTCGTTCATCGTGCGCGTGTTCGACGGCAAAATCTATACCGCCGACAACCTGCTAAAACGACTGCAGGTGCTGGGCCGCGGCGGCGAACCGCTTCTGGTCATCGGCCCCAGTGTGTCGCGCGAGGACGGCGGAGACGTCAGGCAGTCGTCGTTTAATTTCAGCGTAATCGGAGAGATGGCGGTCGATTCGCACGGCTCGATCTACGTGCAGAACCGCCTCATGCCCTCGGGCGGCGTTATGCGCTCGCAGCGCAGCGAGGAAATAGATTTTTCGCCGAGCTATATCCTGGTGTTCGACAAGTCGGGCGGTCTCCTGCATACGATCGGCCAGAAGGGGAGCCCGGATATTCCGTTTTATTACATCGAAGACATTCAGATCGACCGGCACGACCGGCTTTTCGTGGTGTCGAGGTCGTTCGATACGTGGAGTGTCTACCGCTTCGACAAACGCAAGAGGGACTTCTATATAAACCTCGGGGCACCCGACTTCAGGGAAACGGAAAAGGAAGAGACCTACACGGGCCGGATCGAGGGCATCAGGACATTTGCGAGCGGCGAGGACTTTCTCGTTTCGGTTGCCTATTATCACGGGTCGCGCTTCAAATACAGGAAGATATACGATTATTCGGTCGAAAAAGGGAGCAGGGATGAACGCACTGTCATCACGATCCCGGACCCCAAGAACGAGCTCTTCAACCTCGTCGACGACAAGTACCTGTATTTATGGAACGTGGAGGGCCATAAGATCAAGTTCGCCATCCTGAACCTCGACGGCAATGTCATCAACAACGTGCTGGTCCAGGTGCAGGACAACAAATTCTATGAGGACATCTTCGCCGACGAGAGTGGTCAGATCTACTCCGCGCATGTAAGCAGAAAGGACGTCGAAGTGATGGAGTGGAAATAGATGAAGGCGGTGACTGCCGAGGAGATGCGGCGCATCGACAGCGAGACGATCGAGGTGATGGGAATTCCCGCCGGGGTGCTCATGGCCGCGGCGGGGAAGGCCGTCGCGGAGTTCGCGGAATCCGTCTTCCGCGGCGAAGGCACCGTCGCCGTCCTCTGCGGAACCGGCAACAACGGCGGTGACGGTTTTGTCGCCGCCGCCCGTCTCGCCGAGCGGGGCATACCGGTGAGCGTCTACCTCGCCGGAGAGCAGGGCCGCGTGTCGCCGACCTCGGCGGACTTTCTGCGCGTGTGCCGTAACGAGGGCCTTCCGGTAACCGAGCTTGCCGGGCCCGAAGCGGTGCGAAGCCTCGATTTCGGGTGCTGTGAGATGATTATCGACGCCCTGCTCGGAACGGGCTTCGAGTGCGCCGTACGCGCGACGATGGCGGAGATCATCGATGCCGTCAACGCCTCGGGCCGAACGATCATCTCTGTGGACATGCCGAGCGGCCTTCCCTCGGGCGGCGCGGGGCCGGAGGGGCCTGCTGTCCGCGCCTCGTACACCCTTACGATCGGCCTCCCTAAAATTTCCCTCGTAACCTGGCCCGGCCGCGAATACGCGGGCGAGCTCCATGTGGCCGATATCGGCTTTCCCCGGAGGCTCGTCGAAAGCGATGAGCTGCGTACCGACCTCGTCGACGCCGACTTTGTCCGCACGCGATTCTCTCCCGGAGCCGGAGCGGATGCGCACAAGGGAGAGGCGGGCCGCCTGCTTCTGGTCGGCGGCTTCGATTTTATGGAGGGTGCCATCATGCTCAGTGCCATGGCGGCCTTCGAGACGGGGGTCGGGCTCGCCACGCTCCTTACCACCGAGACGGCGCGCATGGTTGTAGCGGGAAAGATACCCGAGCTCATGACGCGGCCGCTTCCGGTTTCCGCGGGCATACCGGCCGTGGAAAAGGGGATCGGCGCCTTTTTCGCCGAAGAGCGGCGCTACGATGCGCTCGTCATCGGCCCCGGCATGGGGCGGAACGAGCTCTCGCGCGCCGTCTTCGCGACGGTGATGGGAGCGCTTTCGGGAAGCGGCGTCACAAGGGCGCTCATCGACGGCGACGGGCTCTACCATCTGGCACACTACCTCGAACGCTCGTCATTGCCGGAGGGCGTTTCCTTCGTCATAACGCCGCACTTCGGCGAGGCCTCTCGGCTCCTCAGCGAGCCGGTCGACGCCATCAAGCACAATCGTTACGCCGCGGCCGCGCGCCTCGCAGAGCGCACCGGCGCCGTCACGCTTCTCAAGGGGCCCGCGTCGATCGTCTCGGACGGAACGCGCTCGCTCGTCAACACCACCGGCAATCCGGCGCTCGCCACGGCGGGAAGCGGCGACGTGCTTTCGGGCGTCATCGGCTCGCTCCTGTCGCGCGGCACGGCCCCGCTCGAGGCGGCCGGAATCGGTGCGTATTTTCACGGGCGCGCGGCGGAGCTTGCGGTTGAGGCCTCGGGCGTCATGGTGCTCAGGGCGGGCGATACGATCGGTCATATCAGGAAGGCGATGGCGGAGCTTTGAGGGAAATCGAATACGCGTAAAAAAAGGGGCGCCCTCGGGGCGCCCCTTTTTTTGATTCGCGTAATCAGAACGTATAGTTGAAGTCGATCGAAATTCCGGTGTCTTCCTTGCTGACGCCATAGAGGAAGTGGACGATCGTATTGAGGTTCCACGCGATGGCGAAACCGCCGCCGAAGGTGGTGAAGTATTCGTCGAAGCGCGGGTCGGTGAACGGATCCGCCGCCTCGTCGAAAACGTTACCGGCCGCGGCGAGACCGATCAGCTTGAATCCGAAGTGCTGGCCGGCGCCCGACGCCTCGGCGAACTGCCAGCGTGCCTCGACGTTGCCGACGGTCATGGTCTTGCCCGCGAAGCGACCCTTTTTGTAGCCGAGCAGCGTGCGGTTGCCGCCGAGACCCTGCCGGCGCTCAAGCGCGAAACCGAACCAGTCCTGCTCATAGAAGGGGATGTCGTTCGCGGCGGTCGTATATCCCATCCTGAACGCGAAGGTGAGGGGATTGATCGGGCTTACGAAGAGCATCGCCTGCGCGTTGTGTTTCGTAAAGTCATAATCGGAACCGATCGCGCCGTCGGATATCTCGAAGCAGTAGTCGAGATAATAGCCCTTCTTGGGGTCGGGCTCGAAGTCGCGCGTATCATAGCCGATGCCGGCGCGCGCGTAGTTCGTCCATCCGCCTTCGAAGCCGAGGGGGTTTTCCTGATTGAGCAGCGTGTCGATCTGAAGATTGTCGTCGACTTCCTTGCCGCTTTCGCCTTTCCAGCTATGGATGCCGATCTTTTTAAACTCGCCGCCCAGCATGATTTTAAGCGAATCGGTGACGTCGCGGAAGAGATAGAAGTAGTACTTGGGCTTGTTGATGTCGTACTTGTAGAACTTCATGTACCCTTCGTTGTCGTCGATGAATTTCTGGTAGTCCGAATAGTTGCTGTAAGTTGTCGTAGTGTCGAGCGGATTTAAGATCTTTTCCTGCGCCGCGTCGGCGCCGCGCCCGAAGTAGTTCGCGTTTCTGTCGCGGTTGAGGACAATGGCCGACTTGATGCGGAACTTGCTGCCCGCGATGTACGGCATGTCGAGGTTCAGCTCGTGATAGTTGACGCCGTTCGTGGTCGCATAGTACTGCGCATAGAGCTGCATGAAGTACGGTGCGCTGTCGAAGTACGTGTCTTCCTTTGCGCCGTTATAGTACATGTATACGCGTGCGCCGTAGCCGAAGCCGTCGTCGCTCGAAAAGTTTACGAGAGGCAGTCCCGTCGGGTACCAGCCTTCCTTCTTCTTGGCGAGCGTGTCCTCGCTCAGCTTCGCCGCCTGGGCGCCGAGCGGGAGGAACGCGAGCGCCATGACAAGCGCCA
>JADFDB010000044.1 GCA_018263175.1 Spirochaetota bacterium | reverse complement strand
GGTGCTCGTGCCCAACTGCGACAAGATCATCCCCGGGATGCTGATCGCGGCGCTGCGCGTCGACATCCCCTCGATCGTGGTGAGCGGCGGACCCATGTTCGCCGGGCGCTACAAGGGGCGGAAGCTCACCCTCTCGAACGTGTTCGAGGCGGTGGGAATGGCCGCCAAAAAGTCCATCACGCTCGATGAGCTCCACAACATCGAATGCGCCGCCTGCCCGGGCGCCGGTTCGTGCGCCGGGCTCTTCACCGCCAACTCGATGAACTGCCTCACCGAGGCGCTCGGGCTCGCGCTTCCCTTCAACGGCACCATCCCGGCCGTGATGGCCGACCGTCTGAGGCTCGCCAAGGAGAGCGGGAAGCTCATCATGAACCTCGTCAAGAAGAACATCACCCCGCGCAAGATCGTTACGCGCAAGTCGATCGAGAACGCGCTGGCCGTGGACATGGCGATCGGCGGATCGTCGAACACCGCGCTGCATATCCCCGCCATCGCGCACTATGCGGGCCTTCCCATCACGCTCAAAGACATCAACCCCGTGTCGGAGCGCACGCCTCATCTGTGCACTCTCGCCCCCGCCGGGGAACACGTGATGGAGGACCTCCACGACGCCGGCGGCATCCCGGCGGTAATGAACGAGCTGTTGAAACACCGACTTCTTGACGGCGGCTGCCTCACCGTAACGGGAAAGACCGTGGCGCAGAACCTGCGCGGGCACGACATTCTCGACGAGTCGGTGATAAGAAGGGTGAAGGCCCCGGTGCACGTTGACGGCGGGCTCGCGGTGCTCAGCGGCAACATCGCCCCCGACGGCTGTATCGTCAAGCAGGGCGCGGTCGATCCGTCCATGCTGCGGCACAGCGGCCCGGCCAGGGTATTCACCTCCGAGGAGGCTGCGATGAAGAGCATCATGGGCGGGAAGATCAAAAAGGGCGACGTGGTGGTCATCATCTACGAAGGGCCCAGAGGTGGTCCCGGCATGCGCGAGATGCTCACGGCGACCTCCGTAATTGCGGGCATGGGCCTCGACAAGGACGTGGCGCTCATCACCGACGGGCGCTTCTCGGGCGCTACGCGCGGCTCCTCGATCGGGCATGTTTCGCCCGAGGCCGCGGCGGGCGGGCCGATCGCGATCGTACGCGACGGCGACATCATCGAGATCGACATCCCCGCCAAAACGCTGAACGCCAAGCTCCCGGACGCGGAGATACGGAAGCGTCTCGCAGCGTGGAAGCCCCCGGCACCGAACATCACCACGGGCTACATGAGCCGTTACGCGAAGCTGGTTTCCTCGGCCGACAGGGGCGCGGTGTTCGAGAGCTGATCCGATGAAGGCGGGCATTGTAGGCGGCGGTGCGGTCGGCTCGCTTTTCGCCGCTTTTTTCAATTCCGCGGGGATAGCATCGTCCCTGTATGAAAAGGACTCCATCCTGGCGGTCGCCATGGCCGAGGGACTTTCCGTCAACATGCCCGATGGAGAGCTCGTGTTTCGTCCCGACATCGCCTCCGACCCCGAAATAATCGCCGCAAGCGACATCGTTTTTCTGTTCGTTAAAAGTTACTCGACCGACGAGGCCATGCGCGACATATCGCCCGTGCTGAAAGACGGAAGCATCGTGGTGACCCTGCAGAACGGAATCGGCAATCGCGAGATAATCGAGCGCCATCTCCCGGCCGGGCGCGTCGTCTGCGGATCGGTGACCATCGGCGCCACGCGCATCGACGCCACGTCGGTGGCCTACGGCGGGAGCGGCAGTGTCGTAATCGGCGGGCCTGACCGCGGCGCGGTCGAAGCCGTACGCTCACTCCTCGAGCGTGCCGGCGTTCCGGTGGAAACGCATGAACGCCCCGACGAGGTGATCTGGCGCAAGGCCGTTATCAACGCGGCGATCAACCCTCTCGGTGCGCTCCTCGGAATACCCAACGGCAAAATTCTCGAGAGCCCCGACGCGCTGATACTGCAGGAGTTCATCGTCAAGGAGTGCGCACTCGTCGCGGCGTCCAGGGGAATTTCCCTCGACGCGCGGGAGATGGTCGAGGCCACGCGCGAGGTATGCCGGAAGACCGCCGCGAACCTGTGCTCGATGCTGCAGGACCTTCGCGCCGGCAGGCGCACAGAGATCGACAGCATCAACGGCGCTTTTGCGCGCTTCGGCCGCGAGGCTGGCATAGCGGCGTCGTATAACGAAGCGATCTACCGGCTCGTCAGGGCCGCGGAGCGCCCCCCCGCCTCCTGACGAAGGCCATGCCGCGGCCGGGTATTTTACAGGCTCTTGCCCGTAATCGCCCTGAACGCCGCGAGCACTGACTCGTTCCCGACGTCACCGCCGGCACCGGGCGCGGAGACCGAATCGCCTACCAGGAAGACTCCCTCGAGGCCCGGCACGCGCACACCGGGACGTTTGTCCCCGGTCTGATCCACGTTGACCTGCACGCCGTCTATCATGTCGAGCGCGCATTCCCGTTTCCAGAGCAGGTGCTTCTCAATACCGGGCAGACAGCGAAGCACCGCCGCCCACAGCTCTTTTTTTCGTTTCGCCGCGATAGTCCTGTTTCGAATATCTTCGCGCGATGTCGGGTAGAACATGGTGAGGAGCTGCTTCCCCTCCGGTGCGAGCCCGGGGGAAAGGTTCGACGTGATGCATCCGTAGGCCGCGGGCTTCGTCGTGTATATGAGGCCGTCCAGCGGCGACACGGTCGAATCGATCGCCGCGTCCACGAACACTCCCGAGGTGGGGACGAGCTGTTTACAGAGCGCGGCGTATCCCGGTGCGAGCAGTTTCGCCGGGATGAGCGAAACCGCCTGCTGCACCGGCGCGTTGATGACGACGCGATCGGCGCGATGGATCCTTCCGCCCGCCTTCACCCCTCCGGCCCGGTTGCCGGAAAAGACCAGCGACTCGACTTTCGTACCCGTGACAATAGAGCCGTGAGCGCTGATGATATCGACGAGCGCCCTGTGTATCGGCTCCCAGCCGCCCACCGGGTACTCGGCCGAATGGCCGGTAACGAGCACCTTGCGCAGGTTTCTGAACAGCTCGCCCGCCGAGGCCTTCTCCACGAACGGACACACCATCACCGAAGCGCTGACGAGCTCGAAGTAGGTGCGAATGCCGCCGTCGACCCCGTGCTCCCTCATCCATTCCCCGAGCGAAACGTCCATGAGGTCGTCGTACTTCCCGCGTTTGATCGCGACGAGGAGCCGCAGAATCCGCAGCTTCTCACCAATGCTGAAGAGCTCGCTTTTGAAAATGCCACCGGGACTGGTCGGAAAGATTTTCATCTTTCCCCCATCGTGAACGTACGATACACCGAGTTTCCGAAAGCGAACCTCGTGCCCGACGCTTTTAAGTATCGCCGCCAGGGCGCTTTGGGGGCCGAAGCGCGTGAGGTGAATGCCGTAATCGACGACGAAACCGTCCTTCTCGAGCAGAAAGGCCCTCCCTCCGGTGCGGCGGCTTTTTTCGAAGACGAGCACCTCGTCGCCTTCGCGCACGAGCAGTGCCCCCAGCAAAAGACCGTTTATCCCCGCGCCCACGATGATCGTTTTCGCCATGACGCCCTCCCTTAATGGATGCTTTAACGAAGAGACTATCAGCGTCCGGCCCGGGAGTCAAATCATTGCCTGGTGAGCAATAATTTAAAAGGTGGAGAGCCGAACTTTATCATCGCGAGGAGCACAGCGACGTGGCGATCTCATGGGGCAATGGCCTATTCATAAAACTCGGTACTTAAAAAGATCGCCACGCCCCTATACGACCGGGGCTCGTAATAACAGCGCGTTTATATGTTTTTCCCCGTAATTTAATTCTCACCCTCACTGCCTTCCATTCGAACTGCATAAAATATTTGACAATGTCGTCCAGCGGTTAACATATAACTTATTCATCGAAACAATCACCCGGTGCCCTGTTACGGCCCGGTGCACTACTACGACTCCAGGAGAAGAGCTACCCATGAGCACTGACAAGAAATTCTGCTCGTACACCGTCGACGATCGCGGCGTTGCGCTGATGGTGGTGAACAATCCGCCCATGAACACGCTTTCACAGAACGTGCTTTCCGATATCAGGGAAACCGTTATCAGGGCGAACGCCGACCCGGCGGTGCGCGCGGTCGTATTCACCGGCGAGGGCAAGGCATTCATCGCCGGTGCCGATATCAACGAATTCGTCCCGAAGAACACGAAGAAGGACGGCGCCGGCTATCTCGAGAAGGGCCAGGAGATGACCAACCTCATCGAGAACTCCGACAAGCCCTACATCGCGGCCATCAACGGCTTCTGCCTCGGGGGCGGGATGGAAACGGCGCTCGCCTGCCACATCCGCCTGGCCGATGAGACCGCTCAGATCGGCCTGCCTGAAATAAAGCTCGGCATCATCCCCGGCTACGGCGGCACCCAGCGCTCGGCGAGGCTCATCGGCAAGGGGCGCGCGCTCGAGCTCATCCTGACGGGGAACTTTATATCAGGCAGGCAGGCCGAGCTCTACGGCATCGTGAACCGGGCCGTGCCGAAGGGACAGGTGGTGGAAGAGGCGAAGAGTCTTGCGGCGGCAATTGCGTCACGGAGCCGCTGCGCAATTAAAAACGCCCTGCGCGCGGTCAGCGAGGGGCCTGCAATGGAGTTTACGAAGGCCATGAGCTTCGAGCGCGAGCTCTTCGGCGAGCTCTGCGAGACCGCAGACAAGAAGGAAGGCATTGCCGCGTTCCTCGAAAAGCGCGAGGCGAAGTTCACCGACCGTTAGGGAGATACCGCTGAAATTAGAAAGGGGCCGCACGGCAACGCCGATCGGCCCCTTTTTAATTTCAATCACCGTGCGGCTTCAGGACTTGTATATCTCGGTGCTGAAGGTCTTGACCCAGTGCTTCTTTAAGACCTCCTTGGCCTCGTTGATCTTGTCGACCTCGATGATGACGATCGCCTCCTCGCCCCTGAGGTTTATGAAGGGATAGAGCGTCTCCACGTTGACACTGGACTCGATGAGCGGCCTGAGGACGGCGTTGAGGCCGCCGGGATGATCGGGCGTGGCCACGGCGATGACCTCGCGCGTGCTCACGTTAAGCCCGCTCGCGCGCAGCACGGTCTCGGCCTTCGCCGGATCGCTCACGATCATGTGCACCTGCACCGGGTTCATGACCGATGACGCCATGATGGCCTTTATGTTTATCTGCTCCTTCTCGAGTATATCGCATATCTCATTGAGCTTGCCCGGACTGTTCGCGACCGAAACGCTCACCTGGGTAATGGGCATCGACGCCACCTCGCTGAATCATAGTGAACCGTTGCCGAAGGGAAAGCCGTTATACCCCTCCTCCACGGCGCGGTTGGTGATCTCCACCAGTTTCTTCTTAGCGCCCAGCATGTACTCGACGCTTGTATATATTGAATCAACTTTCAGGACGTTTGTCAACTTTATAAAGCCGCCCAGCATCACCATATTGGCCGAACGCTCGCTGCCGATTTTTTTCGCGATCTCGTTGGCCGGGACGGGGAACATGGTGATGTCGCCGCGGCTGACCAGCTCGCCCACGAGGTCGGAGTTATAGAGCATCTGCCCGCCGGGTTCGAGCCTGGTGCTGAAGGCGGCGGCCGAGGGATGGTTGAGCGCCACGACGAAGTCCGGAGCCGAGGCCACGGGAGAGGCGATCTCCTCGTCGGAAATGCTGATGGTGCAGTTCGCCGTTCCGCCGCGAACCGCCGCACCGTAGGCGGGAAGGTAGGTTACATGAAAGTCTTCATGCATCGCGGCGTTGCCGAGGATATTGCCCATGGTGAGGACGCCCTGGCCGCCGCTGCCCGCAAACATTATCTTTACCAGCATCTCAGGCGGCACCTCCCCTCTTGTCTGAAAGCACGCCGGGGACATACTCCTTCGCCATCACCTCGGTGATCCATTTGAACGAATCCGCCGGGGTCATCTTCCAGTTGGTCGGGCATGGAGAAAGCACCTCGACGATGGAATAGCCGAGTCCGTCCACCTGCACCTGGAAGGCCGTCTGTATGGCCTTTTTCGTCTTCTGAATGCCGGCCGGTCCGTTTATCGCGACGCGCTCGGCGTAGATTACGCCGGGCAGCGGCGCGATCATGTCCGTTATATGAAGCGGATAGCCGTCGAACTTGGGGTTACGCCCCCCGGGGGTCGTCGTCGTCTTCTGGCCGAGCAGCGTGGTCGGCGCCATCTGACCGCCGGTCATGCCGTAGACGGCGTTGTTTATGAAGATCACCGTTATGTGCTCGCCGCGGTTCGCCGAGTGGATCGTCTCCGCGGTGCCGATAGCCGAGAGGTCACCGTCCCCCTGGTAGGTAAACACGAAGAGGTCGGGCCTGACGCGCTTGATTCCGGTGGCGAAGGCCGTGCCCCGGCCGTGCGCCGACTCGATCATGTCGATGTCGAAGTACTTGTAGGCGAGCACCGCGCAACCGGCCGGGTTCACGCAGACGGCGCGTTTGCCCAGATCCATCTCCTCGAGGAGCTCCGCGACGATACGGTGCACAATGCCGTGTCCGCAGCCCGGACAGTAATGGGTTACCACGTCCTTTTTATAATATACCGGCCATTTATTCAGCAGTTTCATTTTTCACTCTTCACCTGCCGCTGGTACTCGCGGTACAGTATACGGGAAAATTCGACCGGGGTCGGCACCACGCCGCCCGGCCTGCCGTGGAAGGCGACACGCCCTTTGCCCTCCAGCGAGAGCAGTACGTCCTCGACCATCTGTCCCGTGCTCATTTCGAAGACCACGAAGTCCTCGATGCGGCGGGCGAGGTCCTGCAAGGGCTCTTTAGGGAACGGCCACAGGGTGATGGGTCGGAGCAAGCCGGCCGGCACCCCCTCCTTTCGAACGCGCTTGATGGCGGCCTTGGCGATGCGCGCCGTCGTGCCGTATGCCACTGCGACGATTTCAGCGTCGTCGAGCATGTAGCTTTCATACAGCGTTTCATTCTTCGCTATGGCCTGATATTTGCGCACGAGCTCCCAGTTGTGCCGCTCCATCTCCATCACGTCGAGGATGAGCGAGGCCATGTAGTGGCTGTCGCCCTCGCCACGGCCTTTCAGCGCCCATTCCTTTTCAGGCAGATCCGTCAGCGGCTCGGGAAACTCTACCGGCTCCTTCATCTGGCCGAGCATTCCGTCCCCCAGAATCATGACGGGAGTGCGGTACCGGTCGGCGACGTCGAAGGCCAGCCTGGTGAGATCGGCCACCTCCTGCACCGACCCGGGGGCGAAGACGGGCGTGCGGTAATCGCCGTGTCCACCGCCGCGCGTGGCCTGGAAGTAGTCGCCCTGCGCGGGCGCGATATTACCGAGGCCGGGTCCGCCGCGCATCACGTTGACGATGACGGCCGGAAGCTGAAAGCCCGCCAGGAAGGATATGCCCTCCTGCTTGAGGCTGATTCCGGGGCTCGATGAGGAGGTCATCACCCTGGCCCCCGCCGAGGCGGCGCCGATGACCATGTTGATGGCCGCCGTTTCACTCTCCGACTGCACGAAGACCCCGCCGTTTTGCGGCAGGTGCTCGGCCATGTATTCTCCGAGCTCGTTCTGCGGCGTGATCGGGTACCCGAAATAGCCCCGGCATCCCGCGCGTATGGCGGCCTCGCCGAAGGCATGGTTGCCGCTCATGAATACCTTATTCACCGTACACCTCTATCGCGACCTCGGGACACACGAGCACGCACAGCTTGCAGCCCGTGCACTCCTTTTCGCTGTCGGGGGTTGCGTAATGATAACCGGCCTTGTTAAGCTCCTCGGAAGAACCGAGGACCCCTTTTTTGCAATAGACGATGCAGAGGTTGCATCCCTTGCAGTATTCCGATCGTACGACAACCCGGCACTTTGTCTTGGCCATTGATGATACACCCGTATTTTCCGCCGGGCCGCGCCGGGTTGTTCCCGGCGTGCGGTTTCCGGATATGATGGTTAGTAAAAGTATTTCCGCCCCCGTTTTGTCAAAGACTTTTTGCCGACAATTTCTCTTTGACAGGCTTTCGTCAAAAGGATAGTGGAATGATGATGATACTGATACGAAACGCCCGGACCTCCGATCTCGACACCGTCTGCTCCCTCGAAAACGAGTGGATGCAGTCTCCATGGAGCCGTACCGGATTCGAAAACGAACTTTCCAACTCGTTTTCACGCTTCGTGGTCGCCGAGACCGAGGAGGGAATAGCCGGATACGCGGTGGCCTGGGAGGTCTGTGACGAGATACAGCTCAATCGCATCGTCGTCCGCGGCGATCGCCGGCGCAGGGGCCTGGGACGGGCGCTCCTCGACTACATCATCCTGGAACTCAGCCCGCCGGGGGACCGCAGGGTCCTGCTCGAGGTGCGGGCCCGTAATGAGGCGGCGCGCAGTTTTTACCGCACGGCGGGTTTCGTCGAAACGGGACTGAGAAAGCAATACTATGAAGACGACGACGCCGTACTAATGGAGCGGACCATCCGATGAAGGTAAAAGACGTACGCTTTCTGAAAAGTGTTTTCTCCACCGCGGCCTTTCCGGCGCTGCCCTATCCCGAATTCGCGTTCATGGGCCGTTCGAACGTGGGGAAATCCTCCCTTATAAATATGCTCACCGGCAAAAAGGACCTCGTCAAAACCGGTTCGCGGCCCGGGGTCACGCAGAGCGTCAATTTTTTCATCCTGAACGGAGGGATCACCCTGACCGACCTCCCCGGCTTCGGTTACGCAAAACTGCCGGCCTCGGTCCGGAACGGTTTTCTTCCGCTCATCCGGGGCTACGTCGAAAACCGGGATATGCTGCGCCTCGTGTTTCTGCTCGTCGATATCCGCCGCGTTCCGGTCGATTTTGAGCGGGAGATGATCACGCTCCTTGCCGAACGGAGCGTACCGGTGGCGGTGGTGGCCACCAAGTGCGACAAGCTTACACGTAACCGGCAGATGGCTTCGGCACGAGCGATCGCGGACGCGCTTTCAGTGGGCGTCGATTCCGTCTTTTTTTCCTCGGCGAAAACGAACGACGGCAGGAAGGAGATGCTAAGGCTTATTGAAGAATACAGCCGGTGAGGCGTCACGCAATGGTCGATCCAACCGGGGTGGACACACGGGCCTGATCAATGCAGCGGCCCGGAGTAACGGCCTCGGGCCGTTCTCCGTAGGACCGTGCTTTCATTCAGTAGGTCGTCGACTCCTTGAGAAATTCGTACATCTGGCTGTCCGAATCCTTTATCCCCTTGGCATAGGTCTCGGCGATGGAGAGCAGCACCTGACAGAAGTATTCGAGGTGCGGGACGAGAAACTCCCGCTTGAGGCTGTTGCGGACCGGAAAGGCCGTTGAGTTTTTAACCTCGCCGAGCCGCCGGCCATCGAGAAGTTTTTTCCCGCTGATGGCATGCGTGAACACGATATCGTCGGTTCCCGCGGCCGTCGGCGTGGGATCGATAATCGTCACCTGGGTATAGAGGGCCGCGTTATAATCGCGGTCCACGATCTCCGACTCTATCTTCGAAATGCCCGAACCCGACGAGTATATCCTGATGATCTTTTTCTTCAGGCGCGTTACCTGCTTTCTGAGCTCATCCCTTTCAAAGCTGTGACGCTGGATCTCGATATAGCCGTCCCCAAGCCTGTAGCTTATCTGGTAGGGAAGGATGCGTATGTCCCTGATCGTCATGAGTTTGTAGCGGCCAATCACATCCTCGATCTTTTTGCTTATCGAAACGATCTGCTCGTCGAGCGCCCGCCCCTCGTTGTCGAGTTTTTCGGACGTGAGCGTGCTTCCCCGCTCCGACTCCTTTTTCTCCTGAGACCGGACGGCCGGAGCCGTAAACAGTATCACCGCCATCAAACATACAGCAGCCGCCAAAGCTCTTTTCATCGTGATATCCTCCGCGAATATGCCCCTTGTGCGATTATCTGGTTCATTGCCGATCTCGCACCGCCGCGAGTCCGCCCTCCCCCGGAAGCGGAGAAGAAGCACCGATTGGCCGCGGTTGCGCAACAGGCCCGATGGTAGCACGGGAAACCGGGGTTGTTCAATAACATTTTCGTTATATTCGCAATCTTATTTAAGAACATTTCAGGGCCGGCCGTTTCCGCCCCGACATATAATTCTTTTCAGCGCGCCGGCCGATAATACGGTATAAGCCCTCGCGGCGTGGGTTTGCCGCGTCGACCGGGCATTCAAGCCATGGAGACGGATCATCAATGTACAATATTTTGATCGTGGATTTCTCCCCGTATCGTGAGACCATTGCGCGGATCTTCACCGAAGCCGGCTACACGGCCGTTAGCTGTGAGTCCGCCTTCGATGCCATGGCCAGGCTCGAGTCCGGCGATTTCGATCTTATCGTCTCCGAGGTCGAGCTTCCCGGCGATAACGCCTTCGACCTCTACAACTATATCGCGAACTACTATCCCTTCATCCCCACCATCATGATAACCGGAAAGGACATCGATACCTTCTTCGAGCACATCTTCCGCGAGGGGATCGGAAACGTACTGCACAAGCCGCTGCGAGAAAAGGAGCTCGTGGGCCTGGCCCGGAAGCTCATTACGAGAAAGAAAATCTTCGGGCTCGACAATTACATGGACACCCCTGCGGAGGGGATCAGGAAAATCCGCATAACCGCCTCGGACCAGATACGGCCCGCCATAGCCACCCTCCTCGGACAGATCGAGGAATGGGGCATCAAGGTTAAAAACAAATCGGTGCTCAACCTCATTCTCAACGAGCTCATCATCAATTCGGTCTATCATTCGCACGGCTACACCAGGGAGAAGGAGGAACGCATGCCGGTGAAGCTCAAGAAGAGCGAGTGCGTGGACCTCTTTTTCGCCCGGAACGAGCTCGGGTACGGCATCTCGATCACCGATTACAAGGGCAGCCTTACGAAGCATAAGATCCTGGACAGCATCCGCAGGGCCGTAGAGGAATCCCAGATGATTCTCCGCGCCTATGAGACGGGAGAGGAGATATCGGACAGGGTCTCCGAAACCGGCCGCGGCATCGACCTCGTCCGAAAGCTGACCTCGGAATATTACTTCGTCATCAGAAACAATGTCCGCACCGAAATCATTCTGCTGTTCGACCTCGATCCTCCGGACGGCATCGAGTCGCACTCCTCGCTCAAAATCATCGAAGACCCCAACTGAAAACCCGGCCGGCGGCGAGCGCCACGGCCACGCAGACGAAGAAGCCCACGGCGACGTACCACAGCCAGAACAGGGGGGTGAAGAGCATCACCGCCGCCACCGTCGCCACGCCCGCGAAAACGCCAAAGAGGGCCGCTCGGTCGCCGACACCTGAAGCGAAGCGTCCCAGCACGAATATCCCGAGCATCCCGCCGTACGTGACCGAAGCGATCGAAAGCCCGACCTCGACGAGCGGGTTTTCGGAGTCGTGGAAAAGCATCGATACCCCTACAATCGCGAGCGTCCAGAAAAGGGCGATGCCCCTCGCTACGGCCACCTTTCTCTGCTCCGTGAGGGAACGCTCCTCGAGCCGCAGGAGATCGAGCGCCGTTGACGAAGAGAGCGAATTGATCGACGAGCTGAGCGTGGACATGGCCGCGGCGAAGATACCGGCGAGCATAAGTCCGCGCAGGCCCGTCGGAAGATGGTTCACGATGAAGTACGGGATGATCGAGTCGCTCGAGGCGAAGGGCCGCGCGTCAAGCAGCACCTTTATGAAGAGTCCGAACAGGAGAAAGAGTCCGATCTGGGCGATGACCACAAGGCCGCTCGCCACCATGGCCTTGCGCGCCGACTCGACATCGCGGCATGCCAGCACGCGCTGAACCAGCAGGTGGTCGGTTCCGTGCGAGGCGAACGAGAGAAACGCCCCGCCGACCACACCGGTCAACAGGTTATACGAGCCGAAGAGTTTTGCGGCACCTCCGCCAAGGCCCGTCGACACGAAGTTCAGGTCGGCGGCGGGAATCAGGGCGAAGACCGATCCGAACGAGAGGGAGAGCTCGTCCATTATGCAGTACATTCCGATACCCACGCAGAACAGGTACAGCACGAGCTGCATCGCGTCGGTCACGATTACGGCCCGTATGCCCCCGTAGAAGGTGTAGATAAAGGTGGCGGCCCCGATGACCGCAAGGGAGAGCCGGTAATCCCAGCCGATCATCACCGTCAGCGGTATGGCGGTCGCGAAGAGACGCACGCTGTCGGCGAAGAGGCGCGTTACGTGAAATATGACCGAGACCGTTTTGCGCGACACCGGGCCGAAGCGCCGCTGGAGGAATTCGTAGACGGTCTCGTAGTCGCCCTGGAAATACCTGGGGAGCAGGAACGCGGCGACCAGCACGCGGCCCGCGAGATAGCCGAAGGTGACCTGCAAAAACCCGGTCCCGCACGCGTAGGCGAGGCCGGGGACCGAGATGAAGCTGAGGCTCGAGGTCTCCGTCGCGACGATCGAGAGGCACACCAGGCCCCAGTGTACCGAGCGATTGCCGAGGAAATAGTCGCGCACGCTCGCGCCGCCCGAAAAACGCAGGCCGATTAAGTTTATTATGACTAAATAGAGCAGGATTACGGCAATGTCTGCGCTCATCGGGCCTTTTTCAGCATCATCTCCAGAACCTGCGCCTTGATCCTGCCGGTATATTCCGCATAGTTGAAGGCCGCCCGGTCGAGCACGTACTGGATGATCACCCCCTGGACGAGGGAAACGATGACCATCGCGGTATAGGGGACATCAACCCTGCGGAACAATCCATCCCGCATGCCCTCGGTAATGATGGCGCTCACCTCTATACGGAAGCTCTCGTAGAGCTTTATGTTTGCCCGGCGTATGCGCTCGTTATGGTTGATCTGCGTCCAGAAATCGATGAGCACGTGGAAGTAGTCCTTCTCGCGCTCGACGAGGCTGAAGGCCTGATCGAGGAAAATTGAGAGCTTTTCGCGGGGATCGTCCGACCTGGCGAGCGCTCTGTTGAGATAGACGCGCAGGTTGTTGTTCATCTCCTTTAACAGCGTAAAGAGAAGCTCCTGCTTGTCTTTGAAATAGTAGTGGACAAGCCCGGTTGAAAGACCGGCCTCGCGGGCTATGTCCTTGATGGTAAAGTTGTAATATCCCTTGCGGCTCACCACACGGTAGGCCGCCGCCGTAAGCTGTGTGCGGCGAAGGTTGATGATGTCTTTGTTGTTGCGCTGTACCGGCGCCTTCGTCCGCGCCGCGCTTTTATCCGGATTCTCCGCGCTCACTTTCTCACTCCGATCGCTCCGCGTATAAAATCCACCATCCCTTTGATCACGCGCTCGTCTTCGTCGAGGGCGTCCTCGCCAATAAAGGTGCGGAGGCGCTCCTTGTAATATTCCGAGGTGTATGAAAACTGCATAAGGACGATGATGTTGTCTATGCAGAACGAGGCGACATGCTCGTCTATAGAAGGATCTACAATCCCCTGCTCCTTCGCCTCCTTGAGGTAGTGCCGGTAGAATACCGCGGAGATGTTCTCGATCTTGCGCGAAAGCCTGGCCGACAGATGGGCGAGGCTTTCGGTCGTGATGTCCTGGTAGAGCTGAACAAAATGCGGGTGCGAGCGCGAATGCGTCTGCGCAACCCGGATTATCGTCTCGAGTTTGCTGAAGATGTCGCCGTTGGCGAGGTCGGCCCCGGCGAACGCCCCCTCGAGCAGCTTGTACCCCTCATCCACTATGGTCAGGAAAAGATGCTCCTTGCTTGAAAAATAATTATACATGGAGCCGATGCTTATCCCGGCCTTGTTCGCGATGACGTTTACATTCGCGCCGTTGAACCCTTTCTCGGCGAATTCCACCGTCGCTATTTTAATGATCCGCTCGCGCTTCTTGTCCGAGATCTTATCGAAGGTGTCCTTATGGTATTTCCCGGACGCTTCGTCCGTGGTACGCTTTTTTCTTACTGCGCTCATTTTAACTCCTTTGCTGTCCGGTCCAGGACCGCCGACCCGCCCGCTCCGGGAGGCGGCTGCACCTTGCCGTTTCGTTTCACTGCATCAGCGCGCCGATCGCCGCGCATAATCCGAGGAATACATCCCTTCCCTCGCCATTCATTCCCAGCAAGGGTGCCGCCCTTACGGCCTCGTCGATCAGTCGCCGGTGCATCTCCACGGACGCCGCCAGCGCTCCGCTTTCCTGCATAACGGTCCGTATGCGGGCGAGGTCGGCCCTGGTTTTTCGGGCCTTCGTAAAGAGCGCCTCGAAACGTTTTCTTTCCCTGGCGTCGAGCCGCTCTACGGTATTCTGCACCAGTACGGTCTTCTTCCCCTCTATGATATCGGAATCGGAGGATTTTCCCATCTCCATTTTATCGCCATAGACGCCGAGAATGTCGTCACGCACCTGGAATGCGTGCCCGAGCGGCAGTGCGAAGCGTCCGATACAGCGCCTCTCGCGGGCGCTGTCCGCTCCGGCCAGCGCACAGCCCATGAGGAGCGGATAGTACACCGTGTAATAGGCGGTCTTCATCATCCCGATCTCCCGCGCCGCGGTATCGCCGGCTTCAAGCCTGAGCGGCATCGTATTGACGATGTCGAGGATCTGGCCCCATGCCGTCCGCTCGTATGTCCGCGCGAAGAGCCTCAAGAAGCTCTCTCTCGCCACTCCCGTGATCTTCGCGTCCAGGATGATTTGAAGCGCATCGCAGAAAAGCACGTCGGCCGCCACGAGCGCGATGTCGCTGCCTATGCCGGAGTTACGGGTAAGGCCGGCAAAACGCCGCTGCATGAGCAGATGGAAGGCCCCGCCGCCGCGGCGCACGTCGGAACGATCGATGATATCGTCCTGGATGAGCAGGAAGGAATGCATTATCTCGAGCGAGGACGCGATCGCCACGGTCTCTTTAATGGAGGACGCTTCGCCCCCGTAGCCCCGATAGGCCGCGATGAGGACGAGCGGCCGTACGCGTTTGCCCGGTCTGAGGCAGTACTCCGCCAGGTCGCTCCAGATGCCCGCCATGAAGGCGTGTTCGGCGCCCTTTTTTTTACCGGCGAAGTATTTCTCTATTGACAGGTCGATCCGCGGGGAATATTTTTCAGCGAATCGGTTGAAGAGCCGTGCCTGCGGCGTCGGATTTTGTTTCGTCTCTTTCATCGTCTGTAAGGCGGCGCTCCTCATGCCGAGCGAGATTACGAAGTGGGGAGCTTAAAGCGGGCGTATGATCGTGTCAATAGATTTTCTCCGCGCGGCTGCCACATGAGAAATGCGGCATATATAATGCTGTCTCTCGCCGTCCTCGTATGGCTGTTGTTCGTCAACGATTACCGTTACGGCCATTTTTCGCCGCCGCTCGATCCGGCCGTTCTCCGGAACAGTGAAACCGCCCCGGTCGCCCGCGCGCGATACGCGCCGCAGTATCCGGCTATTCTGCTGTTCATCCTCGACGGGGCTGTGCGCGACGCGCTCTACGACCCGTCCCTATGCCCGGAGATTACGTCGAGGTGGTCGCGGTTCGGCCTGCGCTACGAGAACGCAAGGGCCATGCTCCCGTCCGTGTCCGCGCCGAACTACTTTTCCATCATGTCCGGCACCCCCCCCTCCCTGCACGGCATCGTTAATAACGACTGCCGTACGCGCAGAGACTTCTATGCCCCCACGGTTTTTCAATCCATTGCGGACGCCGGCCTCGGATCGCGCGTTGTGGGCTTCGACTGGTACAAGGAAATGTTCGGCCATCTGGTCGAATATGTCCCCGCCGAATGCTGCGAAAACGACGATCCCGCGGAGGTGGCGGGGGCCGTTTCGACCATGATCCGCTGTGCGGACCTGCCATTTTTCACGGTCGCGCATTTTCTCTCGCCGGACAACGCCGCGCACGCCACCGGCTCCAATAAAAGCGAACGCTACCTCGGTTCAATCAGAACTATCGACTCGCTTCTGGGCGGCATCTTCCGTCAGCTCGACCGCGTCTGTCCCGGCGCGCTCGTCATCATTGCCTCGGACCACGGCATGAACGTGGACGGAAACCACGGCGGCTCCGACGAGGCCTCGATGCGCGTCCCCTTATACATGCTCTCACCCTCCCTGCCGCACGCGAGCGTTTCGCGGACCGTGCGCCATGCCGCCATCGCCCCCACCGTTGCCGCGGCGGCCGGTGCCGCCCTGCCGTCGCTTTCCGCCGTTCCCCCGCTGATTGAAGCGCTCGACGGACGCGCCGGGGACTACCTGCGTGAATCGATTCGACTGCGCGAACGCGTACTTGCTGCCTTCCGCTTCATGCATCCGATCATCCCGGCGCCGAAATTCGCCGAAACCGAGGACTCCGCAGGGCACGACACGCGCCTCACTTCCGCGATAATGGAGCGCACCGAACGGAGCAAGGAAACCCTCCTGCTCTACCAGCGGCTGTTTTTCTCGCTTTCGCTCCTCTTTTTCGCCGCGACGGTCATGCGCCGCAGGCCCGCGGGAACGATCACGGTACTGCTCATCAACGGCACCATGGTCGCCGCGGCCGGAGTGGCTATGCGCGTCATCACCTCGGCCCACGATTATACCGCGGCCGCTTCCCTATATGCGATCGTGATTTCCGTCATCGCGGGGCTTTGCGTCGCGCTGCTTCGACGAAGCCCACTGTATCTGCATCTGCGCGTTCCCGGAGCCTTCCCCGATCTCTTTGCGCTCCTGCTTCTGGAAACCGCTATTATATGCGCCTGCTTTCTTCCGCTCTACACGTTCGCGCCCGACGAAAACATCTTCGGCGTCCGCTTCTTCGCACTCGCCCTCTGGTCGCCAGCCCTTTTTCTCTCGATCGTCAGGCTTGTCATCGCGATTGAGTCCCGCGGATTCCTGCTCGCCGGCACCGGCGCCGTGCCGCCCTCCGGCCCCAACGCTCATCAACACGCGTAGTCCTCGAATATTGCGCGGTTTTATTGACATTGCC
>JADFDB010000043.1 GCA_018263175.1 Spirochaetota bacterium | reverse complement strand
CGTCTGCATGCACGCGTCGTTCGGGCCCCTGCGCGCGAGCCAGTCCACTTCGGCACTCGTCTCCCATCTGAGGAGCGAGCTTCCCGTGCACTGGGCCACCGCAAGCTCCGGGACCTGCACTGGACTATTCAAGCCGTTTTACCTGGGCCATGGCGAGCTCGATTTTTTGAACGCCGGGGCCCCGGAGCGCTTCTCGAAGGAGATATTCTGGTGGCGCCACGAGCTTCTTCACCGGCGGGCCCTGACGAGGTACCCGTACTGGAACGGGCACATCGCGCCGATGCGGGACGAGCTCGAACGCAATTTCATCGAGCGCGAGGAAAAACTTTTACGCTCATTCAGGAAATCGCCGAAGGCCGCGAAAACGAAGCTCGCGGCCTTCTCGAGGGAGTGCTTCGCATACGGAAACGAGAGAGAGGCGGAGTGGCTGCCTGCGCTCGAAACGGCGCCGGAGATGAAGGGCGTCCCCTTCCGTTACCGGTTCTTCTGGGGCCGGCGCAACCGGGAGGCCGGAATGCCCTGACGTCCCAACGATACGGCCTTACAGCATCGGGAATACATAACGGCGTATAACGTCAAAGTTTTTCTTAACCTCGGCCGCGCCGCTTACATAGTCCATGTGCCCGGGCAGCAGAAACTCGATGTCGAGTTCGGCCATGCGCTCTATGCTCTCCTTGAGCTTCGCCGAGTCCCCGCCGGGGAAGTCGGTGCGTCCGACGCTCTCCCTGAATATGAGGTCGCCGCAAACGAGCGCCTTCTTCTCCTTCCAGTACACGCATACCGAGCCGGGGGAATGCCCCGGGGTGAGGAAAACCTCGAGGTCCACGCCGTTGATGGTCAACGGACCCTCCTCGAGCTCCATGCCGAAGGAGAAGGCGGGGAACTCCATGCCCATCATCCGGAAAAACTGCGGCCCGACCTCACGGAGGAAGGCAATCTCATCTTTGTGCATGCCCACGGGCACTTTTCCGTTCATAAAGTGGGCGCACCCCTCGAAATGGTCCGGGTGCGAATGCGTCGAGATGACGGTCTTGATGTCGTCGGGGCTCAGCCCGTCGGCGCGCATGTTTTCGAACCTGAGGTCGAGGTGACGGGCAAGACCGGGGTCGAACAACAGGTTGAGCGGTTCGCCGAAATAGTACATGTTGCAGTTGTTCTCGAAAACGCCCCTCCAGATGTAGGCGTACACACCGTCGCAGAGTTTCATTCCCCCCTCCTACTCGGAGATTTTGGTAAAGTCGAGCAGACCCTTGAACGGCTCAAGAATCGTTTCGAGCAGCGCAAGCCGGTTGTCCCGGATCTTCGTATCGTCGGACATCACCATCACCTCGTCGAAAAAGCCGTCTATAACGCTCTTCCCCTCGATGAGCAGTCCGAACAGCTCGCGGTAGCTGTCCGTCCGGATCAGCTCGTTGATCCTGTCGCGGCGCGAATTGAAAAACTCGTAGAGCCCGCGTTCGGCACCCTCGACCATCAGCGCCGACTTGAATGCAAGCCGGTAATCGGGCTGTTTCTGCCTGAACGCCGCGAGGATGTTGTTCATCCTCTTGAACGAGAGGAGCATTTCGGAAAAGCCCTCCCTGCCCCTGAATTCGTGCAGGCTGCGCGCGCGACGGAACTGTTCCAGGTAGTTGTGATAATCGATCGAGAGGCACGCATCGATTTCGTCATAACGGAAACCGCGCTCCGCGAAGAGGGTGTTCGCGCGCCCTCCGATGAACGCGAGGATGGGCTTTACCAGTCCGGCCCCGTCGCGGTACCTCGAGGCGCAATGTTCGAGGAGTGCGCGCATATCGATCGACATCCCGCCGTCCACCACCATCGAAACGATGGCCCCGGCCTGCCTGCGGAGCGCGTATGGGTCCTGCGATCCCTTCGGGATGTTCCCGACCGAATAGGAGCCCAGAAGGTTATCGACCTTCTCGGCGAGCGACAGCACCCTGCTCACGATTCCCTCCGGCATCGGATCGTCCTGCGAGCGCGGCCGATAATGATCGTCGATCGCCCGGGCCGCCTCCGGGTCCTCGTTGTCGAGCAATGCGTAGATGCGCCCGATCTTTCCCTGCAGAGACGTGAACTCGAAGACCATCGCGGTATTCAGGTCGGCCTTGCACAGATAGGCCGCGCGGTCGATCCGGTCGGCCGTTTCGGAGTCCAGCGCGAGAACGCGGGCCAGGTGGGCGGAGATGAAGCGCAGGCGCTCCACCTTGTCGTATATGCTGCCGAGGTCCTTGTGGAAGAGCACGTTTCGGAGCGAGTCCACCTTGTCCGCGAGCTTCGACTTACGGTCCTCGTTGAAAAAGAAACGGGCGTCGTTGAAGCGCGCGGTTATGACCCGCTCGTTTCCGGCCTTTATGTAGGCCGTCGGCGGATTGTTTGAAACGACGAGGAAATTCGGCAGAAGAACGCCATCGCTGCCGCGCACGGCGAAATATTTCTGGTGCTCCTTCATCTCGGTGATAAGCACGATATCCGGAATGGACAGGAACTCCGGTCTGAAATCGCATATCAGTACATACGGGCTCTCGGCGATGAAGGTAACCGTTTCGAGCAGCTCATCGTCAAAAACCAGCTCCCCGCCGAGCGACTTCGCCGTGCGCTCCAGCTCCTCCCTGATTATCCGCCGCCTTTCATTGTGGTCGACGATGACGCCGTTCTCGCGCAACAGCTCATCGTAGGAGCCGATGCTTTTTACCTCCACCATGCGGTTGTGACGTATATAATGCCCGCGGATTTTATTGGACGATGCAATGCCGGATAATTCGAGCGGCACCACCGTATCGTTAAACAGAACGCAGAAATATGCGATCGGGCGCGGGAAGGAGAGCTTTAAATCGCTCCAGCGCATCCTCTTCGGGAACGGGATGTTCTTCACCATGTCCTCGACGATCCCCGGAAGAATGTCGCCGCTTTTTTTCGAAGCGAGCATTTTGGTCGCAAAGAGATACTCTCCCTTGTCGGTCGTCCGCCGGACCACCCGCCCCTCTTCTATCGAGTTTCCTTTTAAAAAGCCCTGGAGCGCCTTCGTCGGCATTCCCGCAGCGTCGTAGGCGGCCTTTACCGAGGGGCCCTTCAGCTCGACCTCCTCCTCGCTCTGCGCCGGGGCGACGTTCGACGCGAGTATGGCGAGCCTTCTCGGGGTGGCGTACACCTCGACCGCGTCGAAAGCTATGCGCTCATCCTTCATTCTCTCGCCGAAAGACTTTTTAATAAAGACGACGGCGGGCAGAAGGTATCCGGCGGGTATTTCCTCGGTCCCTATTTCACAGAGAAAGTTGGCATTTTGAAGCATGGCGCGCTCCCGGATGGCTCAGAGTTGTTTGCTTCCGTCCTTGATACAGGCGGCGGCGCCGGCGAGGCAAGAACTTTTTGCCGCGGTGCTCTTACTTTAGATAGCCGCGGGGATTGAGATGGGCGCCCGATTTGATCAGCTCGAAGTGGAGGTGGGGCCCCGTCGAGCGTCCGGTGTTTCCGCTCTTCGCAATCACCTGGCCCTGCTTTACATACTGGCCCTCGCGCACGGTTATCCGCGAAAGGTGCCCGTAGAGCGACTTGTAGCCTCCGGGATGGGCGATGAGCACCGCCATGCCGTATCCGCCGAGCCATCCGGCATAGGTGACCTTGCCGTACTTGGTCGCCTTTATCCATTCGTAGCTGGCCCGGATATCAAGGCCCCGGTGAAAGTCGCGTTCGGCGGTAAAGGGATCGCGCCGCCAGCCATAACCGCAGTTCAGGACTCTGCCTGCCGTCGGCCAGATAAAGCCGGGCACGAGGTCCATCGGCTTGGCGTCCGGGATGAATACGGCAGTCCCTTCCTGAATGAAATCGTAATTTCTGACGCGGTTCTCGGCCAGTATCTTCGCGACCGGCACCCGATAATACGAGGCCACGGTGTGAATGTCCTGCCCTTTTTTCATCGAGTGGAGTATGCCGTCCCGTGAGGGAATCTTGAGCAGTATTCCGACCGGCAGCATGTCGTATGACGTGAGCCTGTTGCTGCCGCAGATCGTGTCCATCGAAACGCCGTATTCGCGGGCGATCTTGCTGAGGGTTTCACCGTTTTTAACGCGGTGAGTGCGGACCCGGAGCGTCGATTCCTCCACGGGTGCGGAAAAATCAGTACGGGAGGAGAGGAGCAGCATATTCTTTCTCTCCTCGTCGCTCGCTCCTTCTCCGTCGTGCCGTCGATCAGTCGACAGCAGGAGGACTAGCGCCGCCGCGAACGGCAGAAGCATGACCGCGATCGTACGGCGTTTTATCCCCGAAAACGGGTTCTTTTTGAATGTATACGAGCGGACCCGGCCCCCACCGACATTCAACACGATTATTCTGTCGATGGTGGTGGTGACCGTGTACGCGCCCAGCCTGAATGTTCTTGAACGGAACCTTTTCATCGTGATAAGTCCGCAACGCCGTCTACGGGGACTCGGGCCGCTACCTGGATGATTTCTCGGACTGTTTGTCCGATCCGCCGCCGAACGACTCTTCGATGAGCTTTTTTACGTCCTTGCGCTGACCGGCGGTGATGGTGATATGCCCCTGCACCATTACCCCGCGCTGTATCGCGATGGTCGGCGCAACGATGTCGCCGAGCACCCTGCCCGTTTCGAGAAGTTTTACCTCTTCGTCGGCCTTTATGTTACCTATAACGGTACCCGCAACCACGACCGATTTGGCGTCGATGTTCGTCTTGACCTTGCCGGTCTCGCCGACCACGAGCTCCTCGTCGGTCTTGATCTCACCCTCAAACTTGCCGTCGATCCGGAGCGAGCCGCTGATATAAAATTTCCCTTCGAATATCGAGCCTTCACCGATCGTGCTGTTCACAGCATCGCCCTTTCCTGCCATACCACGTCTCCTCTATGAAAATTATCGCGCGGCCGGAGGCGGATCTGAAGAGGCAAAAGCCTCCCGCCCCGGCGAAATCAATTTATGATGCCGGTACGCCCGGTTAATTTTCAAGAAGTTTTTACCGTGGTTCCCGGCGAGGCCGCCCGCCGTCGTTGAGCAGGATGGGTTCGGCGGCCGAAGCCGTTTCCCCCGGGATACGGCCGATCGACACGAGGGTTAGCCGCTTTTCCCTGAAGATGGAATCGATCACCCTGCCGAAATCGTCCATGGAGATCGCGTCTATCTTCTCAACCATCTCGTCGAAGCCGAAATGTCTGCCGTAAATCATCTCGTTCTTGGCGATGTGGCCCATGCGCACCTCGGTGCTCTCCATGCTCAGCGCGAGGTTTCCCTTCATGAAGGTTTTGGCGTCGTCGAGTTCCTCGTCGGTCACCCCTTCGGCCAAAAGGGATTCGCACTCCCTCACGATGAGGCCGAGGGCCCTGGCGTAATTGTCGGGCGAGGTCCCGCAGTAAACACCGAAGACGCCGTTGTCGAGATACGCGGAATGGAAGGAGTAAATTGCGTAACAGAGCCCTTCGCGCTCGCGGATGTTCTGGAAGAGCCGCGAGGACATGCTGCCGCCCAGAATGGTGCTGAGTGAAAAAAGCGCCCAGCGGTTTTCATCGTTACGGTTCAGCCCCTCGGTCCCCAGGCAGAAATGGATCTGCTCCAGATCGCGCGTTATGTGCCGTCTGAATATGCGCCTGGGGGCCGCGTTCCCATCGCGGACCGCCGCGCTCCCCGCGGGAAGGGACGATGCAAAAGCGCGCTCGATAAGCCGCTTCGTCGCATCCAGGTCAAAATTGCCCGCGACCGCAAAAATGCAGTTTTCCGTCGAATAGTTTCCCCCGAAAAATCCGAGCAGCCGGTTCCGGTCGATGCTGTCGATACTCTCCATGGTCCCGAGAATCGGGTGGCCCAGCGGATGGTCCGAAAGCATGCATTCCATGAACACGTCGTGGATCAGCTCGTCGGGGGTGTCCTCGTACATTCTGATCTCCTCGATGATGACGTTTTTCTCCTTGGAGATCTCGTCGGCGTCGAAGAGCGAGCGGTAATACATGTCGGCTAAAAGGTCGACCGACAGCGCGAGATAGTCTGAAATAACATTGATGTAGTAGCAGGTGTATTCCCGGTTGGTCGCGGCGTTATGCTGGCCCCCTACCCGGTCGACCATGCGCGCGATATCGCGCGCGGAATGGTTCGACGTTCCCTTGAAGAGCATGTGCTCGATGAAATGGGCGTAGCCCATCTGGCCGCCCTGCTCGTTTCGCGAGCCCGTCTTGACCCACAGGCCGGCCGAAACGGAAGCCACCCCCTCGATTGGTTCGAGGAGGATGACCATTCCGTTATCGAGCGTGTATTTTACAACCATCGGGTAACAGCGCTATCGCTTCAGCGCGTCCTTCCTGCTGAGGTCGACCCTTCCCTGCCGGTCTATGCCTATGACCTTGACCGCCACTTCGTCGCCTTCCTTGAGGACGTCGCTTACTTTATTTACCTTGTTGAAGTCGAGTTTGGAGATGTGGACGAGCCCCTCACGGCCGGGAGCGATTTCGACGAACGCACCGTACTCCATCACCTTTTTCACGCGTCCGTTGTATATCCTTCCGATCTCCACGTCTTCGGTGATCGCGCTGATCTTTGCGAGCGCCTTGTCGATGGACTCCTTGTCGACCGCCGATACCGTGACCGTCCCGTCGTCCTCGATGTTGATCTCCGCGCCGGTCTCTTCCACGATCGCCTTGACCACCTTCCCGCCGGGCCCGATCAGTCCGCCGATCTTGTCGACATCGATCCGTATCATGATAATACGCGGCGCGTGGGGAGCGAGCTCCTTCGCGGGCTCCGCGATCACTTCATTCATTTTGCCGAGGATATGAAGCCGTCCCTCGCGCGCCTGCGTAAGCGCCTCGCGCATGATCTGCGGTGTTATCCCCTCGATCTTTATGTCGAGCTGAAACGCGGTTATCCCCTCCGACGTGCCGGCCACCTTGAAATCCATGTCGCCCAGGTGATCCTCGAGCCCCATTATATCGCTGAGGATCGCGTAGCGCTCGCCCTCGAGGATGAGGCCCATGGCGATGCCGGCAACGGCCGCCTTGACCGGAACACCGGCGTTGAAGAGCGAGAGCGAACCGGAACAGACCGACGCCATCGACGACGAGCCGTTCGACTCGAGTATCTCGGAGACGATCCGGATGGTGTACGGGAACTTCTCGGCCTCGGGAAGGATGTACTGCAATGACCGCTCGGCCAACATCCCGTGACCGATTTCGCGCCTTCCGGTGCCGCCGTATCTGCCCGTCTCGCCGACCGAAAAGGGCGGAAAGTTGTAGTGCAGCATGAACCGGCGGAAGCTCTCTCCCTCGATGGCATCGAGCCGCTGGGAGTCGCGTCCCGTGCCGAGCGTCACGACCCCGAGGCTCTGCGTCTGCCCCCTCGTAAACACCGCCGAGCCGTGCGCCCGCGGCAGTACCCCTATCATGCTTTCGATGGGCCGGATATCCTTCAAACCCCTGCCGTCCGCGCGCTGCTTCTCGTCGAGTATGCGTGCGCGCATCACCTCGTAATCGAGATCGTCTATTATCGATCCGACCTGGCCGATCGAATCGGGAAAGGATTCCTTTAACTCCTTTGCCGCGCGCTCGACGATACTCCTCTGCGCTTCTTCACGGTCCTTCTTCTCTTTGAGGCTTATCAGATCGACCACATCCTGACGGAAACGCCTGCGCACCTCTTCCCTGAGCGCCTCGTCCCTTTTCTTCAGCGTATATACGATTCCGGGCTTGCCCGCCTGCCGCTTGAGGTCATCCTGCGCGTCGCAGAGCTTTGCGATCTGTTCGTGCGCAAAGACGACGGCATTGATCATGTCGTCCTCGCTGACGTTTTTCGACGAGCCTTCTATCATGGTGACGGCCTTTCTTGTGCCGGCCACTACGAGATCGATATCGCTCGCCACCGATTCGTCGAAGGTGGGATTTACGATGAACTCGCCCTTGATCCTGCCGACCCGTACCGCTCCCACGGGCCCCTTGAAGGGTATGCCCGAAACTGAAAGCGCGGCGGATGCCGCGTTGATGGCAAGCACATCCGACTGGGTCTTCTGGTCGGTGGAGAGCACGGAGATTATAATCTGCACTTCGCTGACAAAATCATCGGGGAAAAGCGGCCTGAGCGGCCTGTCGGTGAGACGGCTGGTCAGGGTCTCCCTGTCGCTGGGCCTTCCCTCCCGTTTGATATATCCACCCGGGATTTTACCCGCGGAGTAGAACTTTTCCCTGTAATCAACGGTAAGCGGGAAGAAATCCTGTCCCTCAACCACCTTGCGCGAAACGACTGCGGTCGCGAAAACGATCGTCTCGCCGCTCGAGACCATAACGGCGCCATCCGCCTGCTTCGCGAGATAGCCCGTAGTAAACCGTATTTCCTCCCGGCCAATAGTAACACCTGATTCAAAACTCATCTTTCTACCCCTTCAGTACCTTAATGCCCGTAATCGTGCTATTCGACAGGCGCGGGCCGGTCGCCGTCCGCCGTGGAGGAATACCTATCTTCTCAGACCGAGCGATTCGATGAGGCTCCGGTATTTCTCGAGATCGATTTTCTTGAGATAATCCAGAAGCCTGCGCCGCTGGCCGACGAGTTTCAGAAGTCCCCTGCGGGAGTGAAAATCCTTTTTATGCACCTTGAAATGCTCCGTCAGGTGGTTGATCCTTTCCGTCAGCAGGGCAATCTGTACATCCGGGGATCCGGTATCGCTTTCATGCCTTTTATACTGATTGATGACCTCGCTCTTCTGACGCATATGCTGCTGTTCTCCTTATTCCTTATGTGATTGATCGTGTTTGCGTTACCGGTGCTACCGCTGCGTTTCGACTCGGGGCCGGCCGGGATTATCGCCTGATAAATACATTCCTGTACGAGACTGACCAATTATCCGTATCGACGTTCGCAATGGCAATACAATTTTTATGCCCGTCAAGTATAATGAAGGGCGATGCACCCTCCATGCTCACCATATCGCCTCTGTCGAAAAACGCCCCATTAATAACCCTTTTCAAGGCCGCCTCGCCGACGACGATCCGTCCGAAATCCTTCAGCGCCTCCTCCGGAGTAAGCAGAAAGCGCTTCCCGGGCCGCCTGCCGGAAAGATACTCCCTCATCTCTCCGATCGTCGCCGCGTCGTCCACGGAGAAATGCCCCGATGCGGTTCGCCGAAGTCCGGCAAGATGCGCCCCGGTCCCCAGAAACTCGCCGATATCGCGGGCGAGCGAGCGGATATAGGTGCCTTTCGAGCAGAGCACATCGACCGCCAGGGTGCCCTTCTCGAGATCGACATCGAGTATGCGCAGCGCTTTTACGACGACATCCCGTGCGGCCAGCTCCACCGCCTGTCCCTGCCGTGCAAGGTCGGACGCCCTCTTCCCCTTGATTTTCAACGCGGAATACAGCGGCGGCTTCTGGCGGATTTCACCGGTGAAACGCTCCGGTAGGGCGCGTATCCTGCTTTCATCAAGCCCGTCTATGCTCTCGACCGCGGTGACCTCACCCTCCGCGTCGCAGGTGTCGGTCGTAACACCCAAGTGAATAAGTCCCGTATACCGCTTGTCCCCCTCGAGGAAATACTGCGTGAGCCTCGTCACCGCTCCCGTGCAGACCACCAGGAGCCCCGTCGCGGCCTTGTCGATCGTTCCCGAATGGCCCGCCTTTCCGGCCCCGAAAAGCCTCCGCACTTCTTCCATCGCCGAATAGGAGGTTTTGCCTTTCTCCTTGTCCAGGAGAAGAACGGCGTCCCTCGCCTCCAGGCCGTCCACCGTCAGCCGCCGTTCTCTCCGCCCCTTCCATCGTCCGCATCGTCGGCATCCACGGAATGCTTTCCGCCGACTTCAGCATCGAGCCTCTCGATCACGCCGACAAGCCGTACGCCCTCCTCTACCGAGGTGTCAAGATGAAAGATGAGCCGCGGCGTGGAGCGAAGCTGAATTCCCTTGCCGACAAGGAACTGTATGTAGTTGCGGGCGGACTCGAGGCCCGCCATGGATTTTTTCTTCTGTGTATCGTCGCCGAGCACCGAGACGAATATATCGGCCACGCTGTAATCTTTGGCAAGCTTCACCCGGACGACCGAAACGAAGCCGATGCGCGGGTCTTTTATCTCGGAGAGCAGCGCGTCGGCGACAACGCGCTTGACGAGCTCCTCGAGCCGTTCTCTTCGATGCGTTGCCATCGCTCAGCCATCCAGCGTCTTGGCGATCTCTATCGTCCGATAGGCCTCGAAGGTGTCCCCTTCCTTGAGGTCGTTGAAATTCATCAGGCCGAAACCGCACTCCTGGCCCGACTCGACATCGGAGACGTCGTCCTTGAACCGTTTGAGCGACTTGAGCTCGCCGTCGAACACCACCACGCCGTCGCGGATAAGCCGAACCCTGTTCTTGCGGTTGACCCTGCCGGAGAGCACGATGGCGCCGGCGATGGTCCCCAGGCGCGATATCTTGAATATCTGGCGGACCTCTCCGCTTCCCACGACCTCTTCCCTGTATTCGGGAGAGAGCATCCCCTCCATGGCGGCGCGGATCGAATCGGTCACCTCGAAGATGATGTTGAAGAATTTAATGGATACGCTTTCCTTCTCAGCCAGCTCGGACACCCTGGACGTCGGCCGGACGTGATAGCCGATGATGATGGCGTTCGACGCGGACGCAAGCATCACGTCCGACTCGTTGATGCCGCCGGTTCCCGAGTGGATCACCTTGACCCGCACCTCCCCCGTGGAGAGCTTTTCGAGCGACTCCTTGAGCGCCTGAACCGAACCGTCCACGTCGGCCTTGATAACGACGCGAAGCTCCTGGACCTCTCCTTCGCGAATCATCTCGTTGAGGTCCTCGAGCGTCACCTTGCGGACCTTCTTGGCCGTCTCGAGCCGCCTGAGGTCTATGCGCTTTTGCGATATCTGCTTCGAGTACTTCTCCGACTCAACCACCTGAAACGGGTCCCCGGCCGAGGGGACGCCGGAAAGCCCCACGATCTCGACCGGCATGGAGGGCCCCGCCTCCTGCACCGGCTGTCCCTGGTCGTTGAACATCGCCCTTACCTTCCCCGAATAGATGCCCACGACGAAGGGATCGCCGAGGTGCAGCGCGCCGTTCTGCACCAGCGCGGTGGCGACCGGGCCTCTGCCCGGATCGAGACGCGACTCGATCACGACACCGCGGCCCAGAAGCGCCGGGTTGGCGTCGAGCTCGAGCATCTCGGACTGGATGAGGATGAGGTCGAGAAGCTCTTCGATGTTGATCATCTGCTTGGCGCTCACCTCGGCATAGAGTGTGGTGCCTCCCCATTCCTCGGGCGCGAGATCGTAGTTTGACAGGTCCTGCCTTATGCGCGTTACGTTCGTTTCGGGCAGGTCGATTTTATTGATCGCCACGATGATGGGAACTTGCGCGGCTTTGGCGTGGTTTATCGCCTCAACCGTCTGAGGCATAACGCCGTCGTTGGCCGCGACGACCAGAATGACGATGTCCGTAACGCTCGCTCCCCGCGCGCGCATGGTCGTAAAGGCCTCATGGCCTGGCGTGTCCAGAAAGGTGACGAACTGTTCGCGCACCTTCACGGTGTAGGCGCCGATATGCTGCGTAATGCCGCCGAATTCGCCGTCGACGACGTTTGTCTTCCTGATCGCGTCGAGGAGTTTGGTCTTGCCGTGGTCGACATGGCCCATAACGGTAACGATCGGCGGGCGCTTCGAGCGGTCCTCGGCCCGGTCCTCCTCCTCGTGGCGGATCACCGTCTCCTCGAAGAGCGATACCACCCGCACGCTCGTGCCGAACTCGGACGAGAGGATCTCCGCGGTCTCGGCGTCGATCACCTGGTTTATTGTGGCCATCATGCCGAGCTTCATAAGGCGCGATATCACCTCGCTCGCCTTTACGTTGAGCTTCTTGGCGAGGTCTCCTACGGATATGCTTTCGGTAATGTCTATGTTCTTCGGCGATACCGCCACGCGCTCCTGCTCCTGCGCGGCGCCGTGGTGACCGCCCTTCTTTCTGCGCGAAAATATATTTTTCTCGAAGCTTTCCTTGCCCTTGTCCTTGTAGAGGCGCTTCTTGCCTTCCTTCTCTTTTTCCTTTTCCTTCGCCTTCTTTCTCTTTTCTTTTTCCTTCGCCGAAATGGCCTCGTCCTTCTTGTCCGCCGCGCCGGCCTCCTTCGGCGGTGGAGCGCCGGGACCGGGCCTTCGGTCGCCGAAGGGCCTGCCGTCACGGGCCCCCGGGCCTCCGGGACCGCTTCTGCGGGCGGCGTCGCTCCTCGGCGCGGGCCGCGAATCGGGGCGCCGCCCCGCCTGGGGCCGCTGATCGGAACGCCCGGCGGCGGGTCTGGCCGCGCCCGGAGCGCGCCTTTCGGGCGCGGAAGCGGCCTTGGCGGGCCCTTCTGTCCGCTCCGGGGCGGGACGGGGGGCCGCCGCGGCTTCCTCGTCCTTCTCCAATTTCTCCTTGATGAGCTCCTTCGAAACGGTCACCTTGCGCTTTAACTTGATCTTTGCGCCCGGTTTTTCGGCGCGCTCGTGCTTTCTTTCGAGAAGTTCCCTCGCCGCCTTCGCCCGCTGCTCCTTTATTACCTCTATCTTTTTCTGCACCAGGAAGACGTCCTTTTCGGAGAACTCGTCATCCATCCCGGCGCAGCTTATTCCCAGGTCTTTACAAATAGTAAGGATATCTTCTTCGGTTACATGATTTGCGGTTGCAATATCAATTGCTTTCATTTACACCCTGCTTCTACCTATTGAATTTTCGGAAGAACGCGGTCCCGTTTATTTTCACGGTCTGGTCGCACATTCTCGCGCCATCACTTCTCCGCATCCGCTTCGTCAACGGCCTGTGCCGTCTCCGCTTCACCCGCCTCTTCCTGCCGTTCTCCTTCCTCTTTCCCCGCTTCTTCCTGCCGCTCTCCTTCTTCCTTCTCCGCCTCTTCTTCTCCCTCTTCCATCTCGTCCTCGAAATCGATCGATTCGGCGAGAATGTCCATTATCTTCTTGGCGGTTTTTTCGCCGATTCCATCGATCTTCATGAGATCGTCGAACGATGTCTCCACGAGGTCTTCCACCGAGAAGAGCCCTCCCGCTTCGAGGAGCTTTATGGTCCGGGAGTCGAGGCCGGGCAGTTCCTCAAGCGGCGTCTCCTCCACGTCCTTGCTCGCGAAGAGCTGCTCCACCATGGCACGGGACTCGCTCGAACTCAGGAACTCCCGGTACTGCTCCTCGGTCTTGATATCGATATCGAAGCCGCAGAGCCTCGCTGAAAGCCGCGCGTTGTGCCCCGCCTTGCCGATGGCCAGTTTGTACTGTTCCTTCTCGACGACGGTGATCACCCCGCCGCTTCTGGTCTCTATGACTTCCTTGACGCGCGCGGGCGTAAGCGCGTTCGACGCCATTATCTTCCGGTCGTCCACCCACTCGACCACGTCTATCTTTTCACCCTCGAGCTCGCGCACGATGGACTGTATCCGTATGCCCTTCATCCCCACGCAGGCACCCACGCCGTCCACGTCGTCCCGTTCGCTGATCACCGCGACCTTCGTGCGAAGGCCCGGCTCGCGCACGATGTTGACGATCTGCACCACCCCATCGTATACCTCGGGAATCTCCATCTCGAAGAGCTTCTGTACGAACTTGGTGTTCGCCCGCGACAGCACCACCGACGGCCCCTTGGTGTTTTTCTGCACCGAGAGCACCAGCGCCTTTATGCGTTCGCCGGTCTTGAAATGCTCGAGCGGCGACTGCTCCCTCGCCGGAAGGATCCCCTCGGTCTTGCCGAGATCCACAAAGATCGCATCCCTCGTCTTGCGCTGAAGATAGCCGTTGATGAGATCGCCTTCCTTGTCCTTGAAGTCGTTGTAAACGATGTTCTTCTCGGCCTCTTTGATCTTCTGGACGATCACCTGTTTGGCCGTCTGGGCCGCGATCCTCCCGAAGGATTCGAGCGGGTTTTCCTCGATATCCATCTCGTCACCGAGCCGCGCCTCGGGATTGAAGCGCCGGGCCTCGTCCACCTGCACCTCTTCCGCCCGGTTCCTCGGCGTATTGACCACCATCTTCCTGGAAACGACCTTGACGGTGTTCTTATCCCGGTCGAAAACCACCCGAACGTTGGTGTTCGAACCGTACTGCTTCTTATAGGCAGAGATCATCGCCGATTCGACGATTTCCTCGATTGTTTCCCGCGTTATCCCCTTTTCGTTCGCAATCTGGTGTAACGCCTCGAAAAAGTTGTTGCTCATGTCTTAAACCTTCACCACGTTAATGATTCTCCGTCCCGCCAAAGTCATACGTTAAAATTCAAGGTTTGCGCTCTTTATCGCATCGAAATCGATCTCAATCGTTTTGTCTCCATCGTGGAGCGCGACGATCCGGCCTTCCACGCGGCCTATCCGCCCCTTGACGACGCGCTGCTCGTCTCCTTCGCGGAATATGACCTTAGCGGGGGAACCGCTGAACCGCTCGAACTCCTCTACGCTTCGAAGCTGCCGACGTATTCCGGGGGAGGAAACCTCCAGCGAATAATCCGGAAGCAGGCCGGCCTCATCCAGGCGGCGGGACAGCTCCCTGCTGTAGGTCTCACAGTCCGAGTGGGAGATCGGCGAAAGACCGTCGATCTTTACGACAACGCTCGAATTCCTACCTTTGAAAAGCAGGCCCGCCTCGTAAATCAGATATCCGAGGTCGTCGGCGACAGCCCTGACCGTCTCCATCACCCGCTCATTGACCGCTGAATTGCTCATCCCCGGACCGCTTGTGCATATTGCAAAAAGAGAGTGGCTTGACCACTCTCTCCTTATCTGCAGGCAGATGCTAAGAAAAAGGGAAAATCACTTCTCCACAAACATAGTCCAAAATGTTACTATTAATTTCAAGTTATTTTTATTTCGATCCCCATGCTCCGCGGGAGGTAGCCTCTCCGGTCCGCCACGGGCGGCAGGGCCCCGCGCGCGGGTGCGAATCCTCACTCATCGCAGGCCGGGACAGGAACCTCGGGCATCTCGAAAAAGCGGTGAAAAGGCCGCGGCAGCTCGTGATAATCAACCGACGCCGCCTCGCGGGAAAGATCGACCGAGTTGTAGGTATGCCAGTACAGTACGACGTCGCTCCGGCGCCGGTTCCGTCGCGCCATGTCGAGCACCGCCGCGAAGGTCTTGCCGGTATAGGTGGGCTCGAGGCTCAGGTTTTCCCGCCGCTTCATGAGGTCGATCGCCTCGCAGCAGGCGGCCGTCGGGCAGCCATAGCCGTCGCCGAAGTACTCGTCCAGTACCTCCGGCGCGGCGGTACTCACCTCCGGTACCGCGGCGCTGTTCCGCCTGAGAAAACGAAGCGTCTCCGCCATCAGTTTCGCGACCGCGCCCAGAGTCGATGCCGGGAAGGGGCCCAGGTGCGAGGCCGTCACCCGTACCCCGGTTACACTCGAGCGCAGGCCCGCCAGGCGCACGCCGAGCGTAAGGCCGGCAAGCGTACCGTTCGAGCCGAGCGGACAGACGATGTGGTGCGGTTCGGGCAACAGGCCCTCCTCAACCTGCCGTCTCAACTCGAACGCGGCGTTGACGAACCCCAGGGTTCCGAGCACGTTCGATCCGCCGGCGAAGACGTAGTGAGCGGCCGGGTGCAGCAGGCGATACGTCAGATAATAGGCAAGCACCGTTTTCGGCAGGGATCCCGTAAAGATGGTCCGGGCGCCGAAATGCCGGTACAGGAGCAGGTTGCGTTTCACGTACCGTGTGACCGGCTGTTCGAACAGGAGCAGGGTGCACCTCAGGCCGAAGCGCTGACAGTAGATGGCCGTCGCCAGGCCGTGGTTGGTTCCGATACCGCCGATCGTCACCACCTCACTCCTGCCGCGCTCCCTGGCGTCACCGAGTATGAACTCGAGTTTGCGCACCTTGTTGCCCCCGTACGCGGAGGAGCTCAGGTCGTCGCGCTTTACCCACAGGTTCTCGCAGTCAAACCCGGTCAGTCGGCGCACGGGCGTCGGGAACGAGCCGAGGGGCACGCGCGGAATCCGCTCCCGTAGATCCGGATATTCCTTAAACAATGGCAAGGTCTGATCGATATTAGTCACTCCAGTCGCTCCTCCCCTTTATTAACGACAGATCCACACCAGCGCGCAGCAGCAGGCGCTTTCTGATTATATAGTAAACAATTCCCGAAAGAATAAACGCGCCGAAGAGCCCGACCTTGACGGGGCTCTTCAAATCGGCGATGATGACGGCGCTGAAAAAGGCCACCATAAGGAAGCCCACGACGGGGCAGAACCACAGAAGGAAGCCCCGCAGCTTGAACGGAGAGCGCGCGTAGCGCTCCGGGTACAGGCGCGGAAGCCTGAGCGAGGCGATGAGCACCGGGACGAAGATTATCATCCCTCCGAGCGCCGCGTAGGAGGCGAAGGTCTCCAGCGGAAGCCCCGACAGCACGCCGAGGACCGAACATACGTAGATCACCGAAAGGAGTATATGCGGCGTTCCGAACCGCCGGTTAAGGCCCCCGAGCCAGCCGGGGAGTATACGATCGTCTATGACGACCAGGAGCGACTTGGTTCCGACGATAAAAAGCGCGTTGAGCGTGGTCAGGAGCGCGAGCACGGCGCCGCCGAGGATGAAGAAGAGCCTTCCCGTACCGCCCGCGCAGGCGCCGCAGACCTCGGACATCGGGTCCGTGGAACACAGCAATGTCTCCATCGGGGCCGCGCCGACCGTTGCGAGCGCCACCAGTATATAGATCGCCGCCACCACGGGAAAACAGATAAAAAACGCCCTTGGGATGACCTTCCCCGGATCGTTTATCTCGTCCCCGAGCTCGATGATCGCATTCGACCCCAGGTAGGTGAAGGTGAGCAGCGCGACCCCGAGCAGGAGGGGCCCGGCGCCCTTATCGAACATCCCTTTCAGATTTTCGGGATTGAAGGCAGCGGCCCCCGTAACCGAGTAAAAGATCAGCGCGCCGATCAGCACGACCACCATAAGGCCCTGCGCCCAGGCCGCCGGCTTTACGCCGAACAGGTTGACGACGAAAAACACGGTGAGGATCGCGACGGCCGTAAGCTCAACGGGCACTCCGGAGACGAGCGTACCGATGTAGCGTGCACAGCTTATCGCATACAGCGGGATCTGTCCGAAGAACGATGCAAGAATGTACACCCATATTCCGACGAAGGCGAGCCCGGGCGACACCATGCGGCTCGGGTACTTGTAGTTCGCGCCGGTCGCCGGTATGGCCGATCCCAGCATGGCGAGCGGCAGCATGCTTATAAGCACGGGCACCACGGCGATGGCGAAGGCCAGCGGCAGGGCGTTGCCGACAATTTTGAGCACGATGCCGGTAAAGACGAAAATGCCCCCTCCTATGGTGAAGCCGATCGCGATAAACGCAACCTCGGGAAGGCCGAGCACCCGTTTTAATCCGCTGACCGCCATGATCTCCCTCCTGATAGCTTACACGAAATAGTACGACCGAAATTCAGTCGCCCGATAATTCGAACCGTGCGAGGCGCCGGGCATGGGTCATGGAGGCGTCCCCGGCGAGACAGTTTTTGAAATAGTCCACTGCCGGAGCGTCCCCGCCGCCGATCGTCTTCTTCCGAAGGCCCAGATAGTACAGCGCCTCGGCGCGCCTCTCCCCCGCAAGCCGTGCGTCATCCG
>JADFDB010000042.1 GCA_018263175.1 Spirochaetota bacterium | reverse complement strand
GTCGTTGATCGCGTTCGCCGCGCCGACGGACGCTCCGCTCGCCGTGGAGACCACCCGGCAATTGACGAGGATCTTGATATTGACGCGGTTAAAGCCGAACACCGTGTCGTCGAGCACCTGATTCTTCTCGGCGCTGAAATTCGAGATAGAGGGGATGATGATATAGGGCGCCTGGAGCAGCCTGCCGATCTGTATGGCGTCGCTCGTCTTCAACAGGCCGGTCATTCCGAGCTCGTGCTCCTTTAATATCTCCTCGAGCCGCTGACGCTCGACAACGCTGAAGCGCCCGCTCTTGATGAGCTCGGTCATGAAGCTGTCCGTGAGCGCGCCGAGAAAATCCTTGCTGAGTTTCTGCCTGGTCGCATTCGTAAACACCGAGACGGCCACGACCTGTTTGGGCCCCTGGTAGCCCTTATAGCCGCCGCTCGCGCACGAAACCGTAAAGACCATTATGAATAGCGGCGCAATCACGCCGAAAAAACGAAGGAATGGTTTTTTTATCATTATCATTCTCCACGATGATATCGTTGTTAGAGTTGTTGCATACCTGCGAAATAAAGCCGGCTTCCCCGCGATTTACAACAGTCTCTTAATTAGTGCAGGAATCCGGGGAAGGCCCTTCTTCCTCCGGTTCCGTAACGGGTGAATCCTCGATTTGACGATACCGGGCATTGCGTCATTATTGCAAGATAATTTTAGACAGGCCCCTCTAAAAATACGTTGACATTCACATAGATTGAGAGATTTAAAATGGTACCGTTCGACTCCGGCACCATCCGCGACCAGAGGTTAATCGATGAAAAAAATCGCGAAGATCGTCCTCGTCTGCCTCGCAGGGATTCCCCTGCTCGCCGGAGCCGACGAACAGCCGTCCGACTTTTCAAAAATCGAGACCAATTTCAACAGCATAAAAACACTTTCGGCCCGTGTCGAAAGCAGCATCGTCAACCAGAAGGGGCGCGCCGATACGCGCGGAAGAATCCTTCTTGACGGCAGGAACCGGCGGCGCTTCGACCACATCACTCCCGAACGGGCGGTCTACATCATCGACCGGGACACGTATATCAATTACGACTTCGCCGAGAAGAAAGAGGTTCGCAAGAAACTCACGGAACTGTCCGCAGCGCATATCATCTTCCTCGAGGAGTTCTTTCTCGATATCATGCACGATCCGGTCAACCTCCTTATGCGGCGGTATTCCTTCCCGGCGTTCAAAAAAGGCTACCGCGATCTCACTTCGCCGCTCACGGGCGTTTCGCTCCGCGATCCGGCCGCGCGCGTCGCGGTGTACTTCAACGCGACCGGAATTACGTCGATAGAGTACTACTATAGGGGCAATCTCAACAAACGAACGGTCTTCTCGGGCTTCGTTACCGTCAGGGATATCAGCATTCCGACATCGATGAAGACCACCGTCTTCGTTTCGCCCAATGTATACGTCAACGTCAAACTCAGCGAGATTTCAATCAACGATGAAATCGATGACAGGTTTTTCCGGAAGATCAATCCGTAGGGCCTTACTCAACGGGGCGCTTCTCTGCGGCCTTGCCGCGTCGGCCGCTCCGGTTCTCGCCCACGATCCGGCTCCGGCACCATCCGGCGATGACGCCGCATTCTTCCGATCGGGAGTCGTCCTCGATCGCCCGGCCCAGGCGGGGCCTTCATCGCTCGTCGGGAGGCTGATCTACGCCTTCTACACGCGCTTCATCAGCCCCATCGACAACCGCACCTGCATCTTCCATCCCACCTGCTCCGAATACGCGCGGCAGGCGGTTTCCCGCCACGGCATCGCGAAGGGCGTTGCCCTTTCAACGGCGCGACTGATACGCTGTAATCCGAGCGCCTACTCAAGCGGCAATTATCCCGCCGCGAAGCTCGATGAAGACCGCTGGCGGGCCCATGATCCCCTCGACTGAACGATCCGGCGCGAGGACGCTGTTCGGCATCATCCTCGGGCTTTTCCTCGCCGTCCCGCTTTTCGCCGCCGACGGGGACGAGGACTACGCGCGATATCTTTTTCAAAACGGCCACTACGATGAAGCCGCCCGGCAGTATCTCTTCCTGCGATACAAGGCCGCGAAGAAGGCCGACCGGCCCGTGGAAAACCGCTACATCTACTGGATGGCCCGCTCCCGGCTCGAGGCCGGAAGCCCTGAGACCGCCGAGAGCGAATTCCGGCGTCTGCTCGAAGCGGGGCCCGTGTCCGCCGTCGCTCCCGACGAGGTTTTCGCACACTACCTGCGCTCCCTCTATTTCCAGCGGAAATTCAACGAGACCGCCTTCGAGGCCGAGAACTCGCCGTACCACCGGCGCTCCGCGCGCATCGCCGAGATCGCCGGCTGGTCCCACATCAACGCCGGCAACTGGGAGGCGGCATCCGCCGCGTTCGGAGCGCTCACTTCCCCCGGTACCTTCGAGCTGAACGCCACCGACGGCGAACGGCTTCGGGAGCTTGCAGGGATGGTGAACGGTCGACCGGATTTCCGCAAGAAATCCCCTGCCGCCGCGGCGATACTGAGCGCGCTCCTGCCCGGCTCGGGCCACGCCTACGCGGGTAACTGGAGCAACGCGTTCGGCGCCCTCCTCCTCAACGCGATTTTCGGCGGGCTCACCGCGTATTCCATACACGAGCGGTCCTGGGGATACGCCGCGTTTTTCGGCGTGCTCGAGGCCGGCTGGTACGCCGGCAATATCACGAGCGCATGGCAGGAAGCCATACTCTTCAACAAACGGACCGAAAACGATTTCAGGGCGACCCTGTCGGTCCGATTCCCCTTCGGGCTGGGCGCTTTTGAGAGCGGGCGGTAAGACTATTATTGATCTGTATTGATTCACTCGATTAATATTTTCTTGACATTTCGGCCGTCCCCTCCATTATATTGGCCATCAGCGATTTTTCTAATCAGTGCGAAACATATACATCCAATGATTATCCCCCTTCAAACGAAACGGCAGAGAGGGGTAATGATAAAAACTCTTGTAAAATAATATTGGGAGGTATTTTCGAATGAAAAAGTTTCTCGTACTCGTCGTGCTGCTCGTCGTCGCCTTCTCCTTCAGCGCGTGCACCTTTCGCATCGTCGACTTCACGGTTATCAGCTCCAAGAACACCGATGTGAAGGGCAAGGTCGGCAAACGGGTAAAGGGCTCCGACGGCAAATGTATTATGCTCGGCATTCCCAACATGAAAGAAGCGATCGACAGGGCAATACAGAAGGAGCCGGGTGCCGATGCGCTGATCGACGGCGTTGTCTATCAGAAATCGTATCCTTTTTATATGGTATATGAAGTTGAAGGAACCGCCATCAACACCAAGGCACGGTAGGATTTTTACCCGACGGTTAAAACCCGCCGAAAGGCGGGTTTTTGTTTGCCGCCACCCGCACCTCACCGCTCCTGCGGCATTGTGTCGGCCCCTGGTTCGGGGCAATGCTCATTCATGCATACTCGCGGAATAATGTTGACACCGTGTAATTTGTCTGTTGAATAGACATGCTGCGGTGCCGAATTATCCGGATGCCCCGACCAGCCTGCCATCGAGGCATCGATGCGTTCAGCACTTATACATAAGGCGGGATGACTATGAAACCTTCCAACAAAAAGCCTGCTTTGCTTTTCATCGCCGTTTTCGCGTGCGGTATTGCCGCGTTTCACTGCTCGAAGAATGACGCCGCCCTGCTCGAAAAGAGCGAGAAAATCGCCGAAAATGCGGCGGTGAACAGAGAGCTTCGAAAGCTGAAAGAATCAATACCGAAGGCGAAGGACGATTTCGAACGCTCGGAAATACACCGGAAAATTTCGGAGATCGAGTCCGACAAGGGCGACATGTCGAGCGCCGTAAAATCGGCCCGCGAATCGATCAAGTATTATCCGAACCAGGCGCAGGCCTATTACCTGCTCGGAAAATCGTATCTTGCCTCCGGCCGTCTGGACGATGCCGAGAACGAACTCCGCAGGGCGATCGAACTCGACGGCCGGCTTGCCGACGCTCATTTCGAGATCGGCAATCTGAATTATAAAAAGAAAAAGTACAGCGAAGCGCTCTCGGAGTATGAGACGACGGTAAAACTCGACCCGAGAAACTTCCAGGCATTCAACAATATGGGCGTCATCAATTACCAGCAGAACCGCCCGGCCGACGCCGAGAAGGCGCTGCTTCGGGTTGTGACGCTCAGGCCCGATTTCACCGCCGTCTATAAAAACCTCGGGATCATCTACGAACTCAAGCTCAACTCTCCCGCCCGCGCGCGCGAATACTATGCGCGGTATCTGGAAAAAACGCCTGGCGCTCCGGACCGCAACGCGGTAAAGCTCTGGATCGCGAACCTCGGGAAATAGGGGGTATGCCATGGGAATGAAAACATATATCGTACTGACGGCATGCTCGCTCGCACTCGCGGGGGCCGCGCTTACGCAGGGCGATACGTTTCGATTCGCCGTGGCGCCCTTCGAGTGCCTGAACGCCGGCGCGGACGAGTTGGGAATCGGCGACGCGGCGGCGCGGCATATCGAGCAGTCGATGAGCGCCTCGCCGCACTTCGCCCTTCGAAAAAGGGGCGAGATCGCCGCCTTCCTCGAGAACCTCACGCTCGCGCAGGCGGGGCTTAAAGACACCAGCTCGGTCGAGGCAGCCGGAAAGGGGCTTAAAATCACGCACCTGACGGTGGGTTCGGTGGCGCTTATCGGCGGCCGTTACGAGGTGGACGCGCGCTCCGTGAACATTGACAACTGGACGATCATACACTCATCCGGCTGCGGGACCTACAGCATCGACTCGGCGTGTTCGTACATCTGCCGGGACACCGGCATCACCCTGACCGGGGAAAACCTCGCAGCGCGTGAGACCGCGGCCAAAGACAGTCCGACGATCTCGGTCTTCCGCTTCGGCGATTCGAACCCGGCCGCGTATCAGGCGGGAATCAGCGGGCCGTTCGCCGAAATACTCAACAGTGAACTGGGCGCGCTCGGCGACATCGCGGTCATAGAGCGTACAAACCTCAAGCCCGTCATCAACGAAAAGGCGCTCGAAATGGCCGGGGTCATCGAAAACGACAACTCGGCCGGGTACTTCAACGTGCGGGGGATCGCCTACAAACTTGATGGTGAAATACGGGTCTTCAGCGACATCATCAGCGTGGCGTACCGCATAAGCAATACGGGCAATGCGAGGACCATCCATTCGGGCTATGCCGAGGTGGGTAACACCGAGGCACTCCGGGGCCTGGCCCGGCGAATCGCGCGTGAAACGGCTGACGCCATCAACAAACGAACGGGGACGCTGGCCATCACGACCAACCCGTCCGGCCCGGAGCTGTTTATCGATGGAGAGGGCGCAGGCAGGGCGCCGCTCACTCTGACGCTTAAAACCGGCCGGCATACGGTGAAGGCCGTCACCGCCGATTACGAGCCCGCCAGTGGTGAAATCGAGGTGCTCCCGGGAAAGACGGTGGCCCTTGCGCTCCTGATGGAACGGATCAGCCAGCGTCTTCTTCAGGAGGCGTTTGCCTTCGAGCAGAAAAACGACTGGGAAGCGGCGCTTGGCAAGTACCAGGAATTCATCGACCGTTACGGCGAGTCGGAAACCGCGAATATGGCATATTACCGAAAGGGGCATATCTTACAGTTTTATTTGAAGCGAAACGACGACGCCGTCGCGTGCTTCGAGGCGCTCATTGGAAGGTATCCGGACGCGATGACGCGCGCCGAAGCCTATCTCGGCCTTGCGCGGACCTACCGCTCCATGGGCAATGAAGAAAGGGCGCTCACGATCGTCCGTACGCTCGTCGATAAATTCCCCGATTCGCTTTCGACCGAGGAAGCGAAGATCGAATTCAGGCTCTGAGCCGGCAATGCTCCGGGAGGACCAATAAAATGAAAAGAACAACTGCCCTGTTTGCCTGCATCGCGGCCATCGGCGTCCTTGCCGCCTTTACGGAAAACAGCCTTTTCAGCCAGACGATACCCGTCGCCCGCGTCCATAAAGTACAGGGGACCGACGTCATCATCTCCGGTAAAATCGGGGAGAACCTCACGATGGGAGTGCCCGTGTACGTCGAAACCGAATCGGGAATCGTCGTGCTTCAGGTATACTACCCGATGCAGACGATGGGAAAATGCCGCGTCGTCAAGGGGAGCATCGGGGTGATCAGGCCCGGGATGGGTGTCTTCCGCGGCAGGGGGCCGCAAAAGGCGGAGGGAAGTACGGTCCAGGGCAAAGTCCGGGTGATCGGCGGTATGTCGTTCGTATTCGTACGCGCCGGTGAATTTCTGATGGGCTCGCCCGAGGGCGACGGGAACGATAGCGAGCATCCGCAGCACCGTGTGAGGGTCGACGGCTTCTCCATCGGACTTCATGAAGTTTCGCAGGAGCAGTTCAAGGCGGTCATGAACGACAGTCCGAGCTATTTTATAGGCGAGAATCTTCCCGTTGAAAAAGTCACCTGGGACGAGGCCATGGAATTCTGCCGGCGCTTCGGCGCGCGCTACGGCGTGAAGGCCCGCCTGCCCTACGAGGCCGAATGGGAATACGCCTGCCGCGCCGGCTCCACGACAAAGTATTACTGGGGCGACGACCTCGACCTTGGATTCTGCTGGTATGAGCAGAACGCGACCGGTGAGACCCAATCCTGCGCCCGAAGGGACCCCAACGCCTTCGGCCTGTATGATTTGAGCGGGAACGTGTGGGAGTGGTGCATGGACTGGTATGCCGCGGACTATTACGCCGCTGCTCCGGAGAAAAATCCGCGCGGACCCGCCAAAGGCACCGAACGCGTTATGCGGGGAGGAGCGTGGACCTGCGGCGCCGACGACCTCCGTTCGGCAACGCGATCGGGCGAGGCGCCCGCCAGCCGCTACACCAGCATCGGATTTCGGGTCGTCATCGAATAGCCCGGATAGCCGGTCCCGTCATCGCCATGCATCGCTACCCGCGCGAATTACTCGCCGAGCTCCGCGCCATCCACCGCGCAATCCGCCCCGACATCGAGCGGCGGCTCGCCCGATTCAAGACGGTCTGGCGTGACGAAAACGATGAAGCGCTCTTTTGCGAACTAATATTCTGCCTGTTCACCCCCCAGTCCTCGGCCCACCGGTGCTGGAACGCGGTCGAACTGCTGAAGGCGAACGACCTCGTATTCCGCGGCTCTGCCGCGGAGATCGGCAGACACATTAACATGGTGCGCTTCAGGAACAACAAGGCGTCGTATGTGGTGAAGGCCCGTGAGCTTTTCACCGCCGGCGGCGAAATGAGGATCAAGAGCGTACTCGAGTCGATACCGGATACGCTCGATCGCCGGCGTTTTCTCGCGACAAACGTAAAGGGCATGGGCTGGAAGGAGGCGAGCCATTTTCTGCGCAATACGGGCTTTGGTGAAAATCTCGCCATACTCGATCGCCACGTTTTAAAAAATCTCGCACTGCTCGGCGTTATTCCCGAAATCCCCCGCTCGCTCACCCCACGGCGCTACCTCGATATCGAGGAGCACATGCGCACTTTCGCGAAGCAAATCCGCATTCCGCTCGCCCATCTCGACTTCGTATTGTGGTACAGGGAGGCCGGGGACGTATTCAAATGAGCCGATCCGCCCCCTTATCAGGACCACATCACGCCCCGCTTCTATTTTTTACAGGCGTCTTCAATATTTTTGTTTACACTCGGACCCGCGAAAGTATACTTTGGTCGCTTTCAAAGCACGGGGCGTAGCGCAGTCCGGTTAGCGCACATGACTGGGGGTCATGGGGTCGGAGGTTCAAATCCTCTCGCCCCGAAGCTTGAAGTTCTATCTTCGCATTGCAAGAGGAGTGCGTCTCTCTGATGGAGAGTGACTGTTATAAACCACTGCCGACGTTGACCGGAAGAGAGAAATCCCGCCACACCATCGCCGTGCCGCGGTCCTCGCAGAGACCGTCCGCCGTCGCAAGTGCGCCATCAATGCATCGTGCCGCGTCCAGGGTGAAAGCTTGAACGAAGAACCCACCGCCGCAAGCGGGGAAAAACACTATATTTACAGGATTCTCAGCACGTCTATCCCTCTTTTTGTGATAGACTGAGTTCAGCAAGGGAGGCAATCGGACAAATGATTCTGGAAAACTATCTCGACAAAACGCAGGTTTTCTTCCTGAAGAACACTGAAAAGCAGATGGTCATCAAAGAGATGCTTCAGCGCCTCGAGAAACTCGGGCGCATCGAACATTCGGACCGTTACTACGCGCAGGTGATCCATCGGGAATCGCTCGAGAACACCGGCATCGGCGGCGGCCTCGCGATCCCGCACGCCAGGACCGATTCGGTGCACAGCTTCATCTCGATCCTCGGCGTCTCGACCGAGGGGATCGACTACCAGTCGATCGACAACGCGCCAGTACGCTATGTTCTGCTGAGCATTTTCCCCACCGAGATGAGCACCAAATATCTTTACCTGGTCGGGATGATTGCCCGTATATTCGCGAACGATGATAAACGCCGGGAACTCGACGAGGCGACGACCCCGGCCAGGGTCTACTCGAAGCTCGCGAAGGACGCAAAGCAGTACTTCGCGAGCATTTCGCAGAAAGAGGAACCGGGCAACGAAAGCTCCGTGAACCTTTCGGGTGTGCCCTCCTCCGATCTCGACCTTCTCATCCGCCTCGACAGCCTTTACCACCTCTACGACGAAGACAAAAGCATCGACTCCACCGGCAAAAAGATCGACGGCTTGCGCAAACTCATCGACAACCGCTCGCTCACCTATTACGAGCGCATGCGCAAGAAGTGCCAGAACCCGTTTGCCATTGTTGACAAGAGCAGTTGCAGCGGCTGTCATCTGGAGATCCCGCCCATCTACCTCAAGCAGATCAGAGATTCCAAGGGCATTTCGGTGTGCACGCACTGCGGCAGGTTTTTGATCATCCTCTGACGGGGCGCGGCGCCCGGGAAACCGGGCGCCTTTTCGTCCGGCCTAAAACAGGTTTCGGAAGCGGTAATAAAACCATTCGAGCAGGAAGTTCCAGAGCGAGCGCTTTCTCCAGTTCTCGATCCGCAGCTCCACGCTCTTTCGCAGATCCGCGAAGAACACGCGCTCCATTTGGTCGCCGAACGGCTGGTCGAGGATGATTGCGTTGATTTCGAGATTGCGCGAGAAGCTCCGGCGGTCGATGTTCGACGAGCCCACGGTGGACCAGATGCCGTCGATTACGGCGGTCTTGGCATGCAGCACCGAGCGCGCGTATTCGTACACGCGTATGCCGTGTTTTAAATACCGCTTGTACAGGTAGCGGCTGGCGTGCTGCACCATCGCCAGGTCGGTCTTCCCCGGTAAAAGCAGCCGTACGTCGATGCCGCGTTTTGCCGCGCGTACGAGCGCCCGGTAAATCCGGGCGTCGGGTATGAAATAGGCATTGGTGATGTAAATGGACTGTTTCGCGAAATTGATGGCGGAGATGTACGACTCCTGTATCGGCTTCACCTGCCTGCGCGCTTTGCTGCAGAGCACCATGAGGAGCTTCTTCCCCGGTTCGCCCAGGCCCGGAAAGTGCCGCGAAATATCGATGATCGCGCCGCCGTAGCGGTACCAGTTCTCGAAGAAGAAGAACTGAACGTCGCGGACGGCCGGCCCCTCTATTCGCAGATGGGTGTCGCGCCAGTCGCCGCCCCGGTACTTTCGCCCCGCGTACTCGTTACCGATGTTCATCCCGCCCACAAAGGCCATCCGGCCGTCGACCACCAGGAGCTTTCGATGGTCGCGCATGTCGAGATTGAAGTATTTTCTCCAGGGAATCACGGGATTGAACTCGATGATCTCAACGCCGTTCGAGCTCATGAACGCGAACAGAGCCGGCGAGGTACGGATACAGCCGACCGCGTCGTAAATTACGTTGACCTCGACGCCCTCTTCCGCCTTCTTTACCAGGAGTTCGGCGATCATCCAGCCGACCGCGTCGCTGTTGAAGATATAGGTTTCGAGATTGACGCTCAAGCGCGCGGAGTTGATGGCGCTCACGACTTCATCGAAGCAGGCGTCGCCCGTGGCCAGGAGCTTCACGCTGTTTCCGCCCGAAAGCCCCCCGATGCGCAGGCGTTTCATCTCACTTAAAAAGCCCGGAAGCAGGAACCTGTTTTTAAGCCGGGCAAGCGCCTCTTTTGCCTTTCTGCCGGCCTCGCGCGCGCGCGGGAGCGCGCCGTCGGATCCGCGTTTCTCTTCCCGGGGTCGTTTTTTTCGGTTTTTCTTGGGCATGGCCGGAGGATAGGGCTTGATCGCGCGGAACGCGGTCCGTATGCTTCAGGAGACTCCCGCCGGTTCGCGGGCGGGCTTTCCTGGTTTCGAGGGCCCGTCATCAAAGGGCTTGAAGCTGATGGAACGGGATTTTACCGTAACGCGAATCCGTGTACTTTCGCCGAGGCTTCCCTTCAAGAGTTCCATCGCCAGCGCGTCCTCAACCTCGCCCTGCACCACGCGGCGGAGGTAGCGGGCGCCGAACTTCTCGTCGAAGCCTTTTTCGGCCAGAAGGCGTTTCGCCGCGGGCGAAAACACGAGCTCGATGCTCCGCTCCCTCAGGCGCTCATTGAGCTCCTGGAGCATGAGATCGACGATCTTTCGAATATGCTTCCGGTCCAGCCGGTGGAAATACACCACCTCGTCGATACGGTTGAGAAATTCGGGGCTGAAGAGATGTTTGAGTTCGTCGAAGACCTTCTCGCGCCCGTCTTCGGCGGCAGTCCGCTCCCCGGCGAATCCCATTTTACCGATCCGCTGAAATTCGCGGTTGCCGACGTTCGAGGTCATGATGATGACCGCGTCCCTGAAGCTGATGGACGAGCCGAAACTGTCGGTCAGCTCGCCCTCCTCGAGCACCTGCAGCAGGATGTTGAACACGTCCGGATGGGCCTTCTCGATCTCATCGAACAGAACGACCGAATACGGCTTGCGCTTGATCTTCTCGGTAAGCTGACCGCCGTCATCGTAGCCCACGTATCCGGGGGGCGCGCCGATGATGCGCGAGACCGAGTGCTTTTCCATGTATTCGGACATGTCGAGCCTGATGAGGGCGTTCTCATCCTCAAAGAGGAACTCGGCGAGCGCCCGGGCGAGTTCGGACTTGCCGACGCCCGTCGGCCCAAGGAATATAAACGAGCCGATGGGCCTTCTGCCGCTTCGAAGCCCGGTGCGCGAGCGCCGTATGGCCCGGCTTATCACCCTGATCGCCTCGTCCTGGCCGATTATCCGCTGGTGAAGCTCCTCCTCCATCCGTAAAAGGCGCCGCGTTTCGGTCTCCTCAAGCCGCTCCACCGGAATTCCCGTCCATTGCATGACGATGTCCGCTATCTGCTCGGAATCCACCACGATCGCATACTCGTTGGCCTTGCGCTGCCAGTCGCCGGTTTTCACCGTCAGGACGTTTTTCTTCTCACGTATGACGTCGCGAAGGGCCGCCGCCTCCTCGTAGTCCTGGGACTTCACGAGCTCGTTTTTTCTGTCGTTGAGCGCGTTGATCTCGTCTTCGAGCTCCTTGATACTGGAGGGCTTGTCACAGTTCTCGAGCCGAGCCTTGGAGCCCGCCTCATCGATGAGGTCGATCGCCTTGTCCGGGAGGAAGCGGTCGTGAATATACCTGCTCGCCAGGTGTACGGCCTTGCGGAGCGATTCGTCGGTAAAGCTGACCATGTGATGCGTTTCATACCGCGCGCGCAGCCCCTTGAGGATCTCAATTGTCTCGTCGATCGTCGGCTCCTTCACCATAACGGTCTGGAACCGGCGCTCGAGGGCGGCGTCTTTTTCGATATGCATCTTGTACTCATTGAGCGTCGTCGCCCCCACGCACTGCAGGTCCCCGCGCGCGAGCGCGGGCTTGAGGATGTTGGCCGCGTCGATCGCGCCCTCGGCCGCTCCGGCGCCGATGATCGTATGCAGTTCATCGATGAAGATGATGACGTTATTGGAGGCCCGGATCTCCTTCATGATGCGCTTGAGGCGCTCCTCGAACTCCCCGCGGTACTTGGTGCCCGCCACCACCGCCGCGATATCGAGCGCCAGCACCCGCTTGTTCTGCAGCGGTTCGGGCACCTGCCGGGTGACGATGCGCTGTGCGAGTCCCTCGACGATCGCGGTTTTGCCCACGCCCGCCTCGCCGATGAGCACAGGATTGTTCTTCGTCTTCCGCGAGAGAATGCGGATGACCCGGTCGATCTCCTTGGCGCGCCCCACCACCGGGTCGAGCCTGTCCTCGGAGGCGAGCACATTGAGGTTCTGCGCGAACTCGTCGAGGGTCGGGGTCTTGGTCTTCTCGGGTATCTTCTCGCCGGTGACCGAAACGGCCTGTATGCCGAGAACCTTCAGAATCTCGGCCCGCAGCACGCCGTATTCGATCCCCGATTTTACGAGGTCGTCGATCCCGGCGCAGGTACCGTCCTTGAAAATGGCCATGAGCAGGTGTTCGGTGCCGATATAGTTGTTTTTAAGCCTGCGGGCCTCCTCGCGCGCCGTTTCGATGATCTTGTTATAGCGTGAGCTTATGGGAACGTTCCCGAGGATGATGGTGGTCCCCGATTTGCGTATCGACTGCTCTATGTTTTTTCGGAGCATGTCGAAGTTCACGCCGAGGCTTTTCAATATGCGGGCCGCAACGGAGTCGTCGTCTTTCAGCAGCGCGAGGAAGATGTGCTCCGGCCCCAGGGAATCGGAGTTCATGCGCCGCCCCTCGGACTGGGCGTACACCTCGAGTACCTTCTTTGACCGCTTGGTGAAATCGTACATTCCCATTCAATCCGCCTGCCTGACCCGTTCGCGCAGATAGTCGGCCCGGTAGCTGTCGCAATCGAAGGCGCTTCCGAACAGCTTCCGGGCGCTCTTCTGCAGATGAGACCACTGCACAGTGACCATTAAATCATTTATTCTGTGCAAATCAATATTTTTTATGATGGATAATATCACACCAAGCCTGATATTCGAAAGGTGCTCCATGGCGTCCGGGTAGCTCAGTATCCTGGAATGACACAGCACTCCGAACGACCGCCAGATCCGGTCCTCGATCTGACGGGAATACTGCATGAGATAGTCGTCCCGCGCCTCGTTCTCCATATCGATCACCATCGCGGTGACCTCGTCGAGCTCCTCCAGGATGTCGACCTCGGACTTGCCGAGCGAAACCCGGTTGGATATCTGGTACATGCACGCGACGGTCTTGCCCCCGTCGCCCGCCGAACCCCGCATCTCGGCCCCGTAATCGCGGACCACCCGCGTGACGTCCGCGATGGAGCGCATGAAGGTGAGCGTGGGAAGGTGCATCATGGCCGAAACCCGAAGGCCCGTGCCGAGGTTCGAGGGGCAGGCGGTCAGGTAGCCGTAATCGTCCGAATAGGCGTAGGCGGCAAGGCGGTTGAGCTCGTCATCGAGCCTGTCGGCGAGCCGGAAGGTCTCCATCACCTGAAATCCGGGATTGATGACCTGGATGCGAAAATGGTCCTCCTCGTTGATCATTATCACGAAATTCTGTTTCTCTCCAAGGACGACCGAGCAGTTGGGGGCGGCCTCCATTTCGCCGGTGATGATGTTTCTCTCGCGCAGAAAGCGCTTTTCGTCGGGGTCCATGCCGTCGAGCCTGAGGAGCCTCGCGCCATCATGAAGGGAGGCGTCCGCTGCGAAGCGCTCGGCCACCGAATTTATGAGCCGCAGGTCGCCCTCGTCCTGCCGCCGCGGAAAGCTGACGGCGGCGAGATTCCTCGCCAGGCGCACTCTCGTCGAAAGCACGATATCACCGTTGGGCCCCTGTCCCGCCCAGAAACCCGGTTTTTCATAAATATCCTCGAACATCGCGGGGCCCCGCTACCGGGCGGTCTCGCTTTTGCGAATCATATCCCTCAGCACGGCCGCCTCCTCGTACCGCTCATCCTCGACCGCCCTGTCCAGCTTTTTCTGTAAATCGGTGAGGGTGTCCGTCTTTTCGGCGACCATCAGGTTCTTATCGGGCAGCGCCCTGGCCGGGGTTTTCATCTCGATATAGTTCAGCGGCATTTTGCCGACATGGCGCTTCTCTCCGTGATGGTTCACCACCACCGAATCGAGCGAAGACCTCAGATAGCGGTAGCACTCCGGACAACCGAGCTTGCCGGTCTTCTTGTAATCGAGGAAGGTGAAGCCGCACCCGCGGCATCGGTTCGAATCGACGAGATCCCCCGCCTCCTCGACGTCGAGAAAGGAGAGCATGTCGGGCACGGTAAGATTGAAGTTGGCGAGCTTGGAATTCAGCCCGATCTCGCGTGCGCACGCCTCGCAGAGGTGTACCTCGGACTTGACGTTCTTGATGATCTCCGTAAGATGCACCGTGGCTTCGTTATGTTTACATTTTTCGCAGTACATACGGCCCCTTGCGCGGACCATCGACGAATCCCGAGCGCCCACGCTACGTTTAAGTGTAACATAGATCGCGGATCTTGTCCACCAAAAATATTGACGCGCGGCTCCGGGCCAATGTTTCCCCGAGAGCGGCGATTCGACCCGGCGCCCGGCCGGGATACCCGCCCGCTCGTACGCCCTGCCCCCGTCTTCAATGAAGTTTTATTGACTTTTTGGCCTGAACTAATCATTCTTTGCCGATACAATAGCGTTGTTGCATAACCCGGAACGAAGGCCGGTGTCCCCCCGCCGCAAACGGGGGAAAATCCGATATTTCGAGGATTCGCAACACGTCTGATATGACGGACGGGAATCATCGGGGCCCGAACAAGGAGATGGCGGCATGGTCAATATTCTGATTCGCTGGTGCATCATTACATCCGGGATCTGCGTGGCGACGTACCTGCTCCCCGGATTCGCCGTTTCGTCCGTCTCGATGATGATCATCGGGGCCGCCGTTCTCGGCCTTCTCAATGTTACGCTCAGGCCTCTGCTCATCCTGCTCACCCTGCCGCTCAATGTTTTGACCCTCGGGCTCTTCACCCTCGTAATCAACGGCGTAATCATCTACATAACCGGCGGGCTTATCAAGGGATGGCATATCGGCTCGTTCTGGACCGCGCTCGGGGCCTCGCTCATCATCAGCGTCATATCGCTTATGGCGAACGCACTCCTGAAATTTGACCGATAGGCCATGTTTTTCAAGAGGCGAAAAACGGCCGCGCCGGCGCACTTCGTTTCGATCGGGGCGGGCGAGAACCAGGTTTCCCTCATCGCGGAGGCGGCCAGGCTCGGCTACCACATCATCTCCGTCGACCGCAATCCCCTCGCCCCTGGCGCGGCCCTCAGCAATCTGAAGATCATCGAATCCGTCGACAACCACCTCGAGATATTCCGGCATCTTCAGGAGACCCTCCTCTACGGTGAAATCGCGGGCGTCCTTACGAAATCCTACGGCAGCGCCGTCAAAACGGCATGCTACATCGCCGAACGCGTCGACAAACCGCTCATCCCCTTTGAGCGGATAGACGACTTCATCAACAAGAAGAAGATGAAGGCGGTCCTCGTCCGGGCCGGCATCGGCACGAGCGAATTCCTCGCGGTTGAACAGGGGACTTCCCGGAAGAAGATCGCCCGGCTCGGCTTTCCCCTCGTCGTCAAGCCGGTCACGGGGCATGCCAAGAAAGACGTTCGTCTCGTCGCGAACCAGCGCGAGCTCGAACAGGCGCTGGAGGGGCGGAAATCCAGGGGGCACCGGTTCATCGTGGAGCGCTTTTCCGAGGGGAGCGAGATCATCGCCGCCGGGATCGTGTTCCGCGGCACCTATCACCTCGCCTCACTCTCAGACAAAACGCTCTCTCCGGCGCCCTACTTCGTCGATGTGATGCACATATCGCCCTCGCGATTCGAGCACCTCCGCGACCGGATCACGGCACTGGGGCAGCGCATAGCCGAGGAATTCGAAATACTCGTTTCGCCGCTTATAATGGAAATCATCGTGGACGCCGACGGCGGACTCAGCCTGATCGAGGCGGTCCCCGAGTTCGGCGGCGAGTTCATCCCCGACCTGCTCATCCCTGAAAGCACCGGGTACGGATTCGTCCGCGAAACGATTAAAGCCGCCACTAACACCGGATTCACGCCGCCCCCCCGTCGGGTCCGAAAGGCCGTGGTCGTCCGTTATATAACGGGCATGTCCGGGCGTCTCGTTTCCTACAATCACCGGCCGCGCAGAGTGCCCGGACTCGTGGCCTGGAAGATGTTCAAGCGGGAGGGGGCGGAGCTCCGCGCGGTCGCCGCCACCAACCACGACCGCATCGGAGTCGTCATCACGCGAGGCCGCACGCACCAGGCCGCGCTCGACGCCTCCGGGCGTGCCGTCGAGGCGTTGAAAATCACGATGGAGGGATAAGGGACCTTATGGATTCCGAACGGGCATGGGACCGGCATTACACCAGGGACAGGTCGGTGCTCCGCTATCCCGATGAAAATCTCGTGCGCATGCTCGCCCCTTTCCTCAGGGACCGCGAGGCCCGCTCCCTGCGCGCGCTCGACCTTGGATGCGGCACCGGCCGGCACGTGGGTCTGCTCGTCGAGATGGGGCTCGTGCGGCCGGCCGGGCTCGACACGAGCTTCAACGCGCTTTCCCTCTGCGCGGGGCTTTACGACGCTCCGTTCGTCCAGGCCGATGCGCGATCGCTCCCGCTCAAGTCCGGTTCGCTCGACATCGTCGTGGCGTGGGGATCGCTGCACTACACCGTCAAGGAAGACCTCGCGCCGATGCTTGCCGAAACGCTGCGCGTTCTCGGAAAGGGCGGAGCGCTCTTCGGCACTTTACGGAACTCGCGCGACAGCTTTTTGAAAAAGGGCGTTCACCTCGGCAACGACGTCTGGGCAACGGGTAACGGCGATATCGAAAGCTCCACCGTTGCCTTTTACTCCGAAGATGAGCTTCGCGCCGCCCTGTCGCCGTTTTCGGCCTTCCGCTACGGTTTTATGGAGCGAAGCCCGCTCGGCAGACCCGATTCGGTCATTTCGCACTGGTACTTTCAGGCCGAGAAATGAGCGTTTCCTATGGCGAGCCCGAAGTGTACGAGCGTCCCCTGGCGTTTTGTCCGCTGTGCGGAAGCGGGCGTATCGCCCGGCTGTATGAGATCTCGCGGTACACGCTGCCCTTCCGGGTCGACCGCTGCGGCGCGTGCGGCTTCATCTTCATGAACCCCCGGTTCACCGACGACGTCGTCCGCGCCCTGTACGGCGAGGACTATTACCGGGGCGCGGCGGAATACGCCTATTACGACGAGCGCGAGGCGGAGCGTTACGCCCGGCACGTATGGGAGGCGCGCCTGCGCGTAATCGCCCGCTACGCCGGCGGCGGAAATTTTCTCGACGTGGGCGCGGCTTTCGGCGGACTCCTCAAAACCGCCTCGACGCGTTACTCCGTCTACGGCATCGAGCCCTCCGACTATTCGGGCCGGGAGGCGCGGCGGATCTTCGGCGACCGCGTGCATATCGGCACGCTCGCCGACCATCCCTTCGCCGCAGGATCCTTTTCGGCCATCACGATGATCGAGGTGATCGAGCACCTGGCCGACCCGGCGGACGCGCTTCGCGAATGCCACCGCCTGCTCCGAGACGGCGGCGTGGTCGTCGTACAGACGGCCAACATGGCCGGGCTCCAGGCGCGCCGTCACGGGGAGCGCTATGCCTATTTTATGCCGGGCCATCTCTCGTACTTCACGCGGAAAAATCTCACCGATCTGCTCAAGGCATCGGGCTTTGCGCACGTGGTCGCCTACCATCCGGTGGAGTTCGGCCTGCTCCCGAAATTGTTGAAATCCCGTTCCGCCTTCTCCTCGGTAGGGGACTACCGGCACTGGCTCCGCATAGCGTGGTACCACCT
>JADFDB010000041.1 GCA_018263175.1 Spirochaetota bacterium | reverse complement strand
GGCGAGCTTGACGTACTCCTTGCGCCGCTCTTCGGTCAGGTCGGGGATATGGATGCGGATAAGGTTTCCGTCGTTGTTGGGGTTGAGCGAGAGGTCCGACTTCAGAATGGCCTTCTCCACCGCCGCGAGGTTGCTGCGGTCCCACGGCTGTATCACCACGAGGCGCGGCTCGGGGCATGAAATGGTCGCGAGCTGGTTGAGCGGCATCATGGAGTCGTAAACGTTCACCCGTATTCCGTCGAAGAGGGAGGGATTCGCCCTTCCCGTACGGATCGCGCTGAATTCCTTTTCGAGCGCCTTGATGCTCTTGGTCATCCTCTCTTCGGTGTCGGTGATTATGTCTTCGATCATTGTTCCCGTCCTCCGGTGATTTCAGGATATGGTTGTTCCTATGGTCTGGCCCGTTACGGCCTTTCTGATGGAGTCCTCGCTGAGAAGATTGAACACGATGATCGGCAGATGATTGTCCATGCAGAGCGAAATGGCGGTGAGGTCCATCACCCGAAGCTGCCGCTCGATCACCTCGAGGTATCCGATCGTGTCGATCTTCCTGGCGGCGCTGTTTTTCTCGGGGTCCGAATCGTAAACGCCGTCTACCTTCGTCGCTTTCATGAGGACCTCGGCACCGATCTCGATGGCGCGAAGTCCGGCGGCGGTGTCGGTGGTGAAGAAGGGATTGCCCGTGCCCGCCGAGAGGATCACCACGCGCTTCTTTTCAAGATGGCGGATGGCGCGCCGCCGGATGTACGGCTCGGCGACCGCGCGCATCTCGAAGGCCGTCATGACACGAGTCGGGGCCCCCAGCTTCTCGAGCGCGTCCTGCATGGCCAGGGCGTTGATCACCGTGGCGAGCATGCCCATGTAGTCGCCCGTGGTCTGCTCCATGCCGAGCGCCTTGCCGACGGAGCCGCGGAAGATGTTTCCCCCGCCGACGACCACCGCGACCTGCACGCCGAGCCGGTAAACCTCGGCGATCTCGCGGGCGATCCTTTTGACTGTTTCGGGATTGATGCCGAACCGGTCCTCACCCGCGAGCGCCTCGCCGCTGAGCTTGATGACGATGCGCCGGTACTTCAGACTCGACTGGTCGGCCGCGGGTTCCATCGCTATTTACCTATCTTATAACGGGTGAATCTTCCAACGGAGATGTTCTCGCCGTAGGTGGCGATCCTGTTTTTAACGAGGTCGCGGATGGTCAGCTTGGGGTCCTTGATGTACTCCTGCTCCATGAGACAGACCTCGGCGTAATACTTCTTGAGCTTGCCCTCGACGATCTTTTCGACCACCTGCTCGGGCTTTCCCGAGTCCTTCATCTGGTCGCGGTAAATGACCTTCTCCTTTTCCAGCTCCTCGGCGGGCACCTCGTCGATGTCGACGTACAGCGGGCTCGAGGCCGCCACCTGCATGGAAATCTCCTTGGCGAGTTCCCGAAAGTCCTCGTTCTTGGCGACGAAGTCGGTCTCGCAGTTGAGTTCGAGGAGCACGCCGAGCTTGCTGTTGGTGTGGATGTACGATGCGATGATCCCCTCGCGGGCCTCGCGGCCCATGCGCTTGTTCGCCGAGGCGAGTCCCTTCTTGCGGAGGTGTTCCACGGACTTCTCCATGTCGCCGCCGCACTCGATGAGCGCCTTCTTGCAGTCGAGCATGCCCGCCTGCGTCTTCTCCCTCAACTCCTTTATCATGTCGGGTGTTATATCAGCCACGTTGTCTCTCTCCTTCGATCTGTTGATAAACCGGAAGCCGACTTACCACGAGGTCTTCTCGTCGGCGTCGTACTGGTCCTCGTATTTCTTACGGTACTGCTCCTTGGCCTCCACGGCGGACTTCGTCTTCGCGTCGCCCTCTTCCGCGGATTCCGCCGCTTCGTCGGCTGCCGCCGGTTCAGCCTCGGCCTCTTCGACCTCCTCGACTCCGTCGGTCTGGCCGCCGGACTGGCCCTCGATGATCGCCCGCGACATCACCTCGAGAAAGAGCGCGATCGCGCGTATGGCGTCGTCATTGCCCGGGATCGGGTAATCGATCTCCTCGGGGTTGCAGTTGGTGTCCACGACCGCGAAGATCGGAATGCCGAGCTTGCGCGCCTCGTTGACCGCGATCGCCTCCCTCTTGGGGTCGATGATAAAGAGCGCTTCGGGGAGCTTGTCCATCTCCTTGATTCCCTTCAGCACCTTGTGCTTTTTGGCGAGCTCGCGGGTAAGATCCAGGATCTCCTTCTTGGTTTCCGCGTCCCAGGAGCCGGTTTCGGACATCTTTTCCAAGCCCTTCAGGCGCTCGATCGAATTGCTCACCGTGTGAAAGTTGGTGAGAAGACCGCCGAGCCAGCGCTCGGCCACGAAGTACATGCCGCATTTCTGCGAGTATTCCTCGATCGCGGACTGGGCCTGCTTCTTAGTCCCGACGAAGAGTACCTTGCCCCCATTCGCCGAAACATCCTTCATGGCGGCGTACGCGACTTTGAGCCGCTGCATCGTTTTCTGCAGATCTATGATATGGATCCCGTTGCGGGCCGTAAAGATAAACTGGGACATCCGCGGATTCCATCTCCTCGTCTGGTGCCCGAAATGAACACCCGATTCCAGAAGCGCTTTCATCGATACTACTGACAATGTACGGTACCCCCTTGTATTTAATAAATTAACGGATTAATTTCATCTGACTGCCGGCGAACGGCGCACAACGCACCCGCCTCAGCGCGCACCGACGCAGCGCACACCCGTGCCGCGAGACGATCCTGTACCAGAGTTCATATCACACAAGGTCGGCGGCAACCGGCGCCATGCCGGTTTAGGTTTTTACGGTCCCGCGCCGAAGCGACGGTTCCGCGTGATAGCCGCGGGTGCGGCCGTACGTCCTGTTACACCTTACGAAAAATGAGAACGCCCACAAGCATGCCGGCAATCGCCGAAAGGTTCAGCCGGACCCCCAGACTGATGATCTCGAGATTGAGCGAGATCGGGCCCGTCAGGCTCGTATTGATGATCTGAAGCGCCGGGAAGAGCCGTACGACCAGCGTTCCGAGAGCCGAACCCAGCACCCCCCCAATCAGCAGAAAGGCCAGAAAAAAACCCAGGTTTCCCTTCGCGAATATCATCGTGCGTCCTCAGCGAAAGAGCATGGATTTCTCCTTCGTATTTTGTCAAGCCTTTTCCCCGCTCACTTGTCCACGGCGGCAACCGCCCGTATCCATCCCGCGCTTGCGCCCTTGATCTTCACCGGGAAACAGTACATGGTGAAGCCGAAGGGCGGAAGCCTGTCCAGGTTGGTGAGCTTTTCGATATGACAGTAGCCGCGCTCTATGCTGGCGAAATGCCCCTCCCAGATGATCGACGGATCGCCGTTTTTCTGGAACTCCTCGGCGATGAGCGGAAGCGGCCGGTCCCAGCTCCATGCGTCGGTGCCCACCACGCGCACGCCGCGCTCGCAGAGCCACAGCGTCGCCTCGCGGCCCATGCCGCAGCCGCGCATAAGGTACTCGCCCTTGCCCCAGTAGGCGTCGGCCCCGGTGTTGACGAGCACGATATCCCCCTCTTTGAGTGTATAGCCCATCTTCGCGAACGCCGCCTCCATATCCGCGGCCGTTACGAGATAGCCGTCGGGATATGCCCGGAAATCGAGCCTGACGCCGTCGCCCGTGCACCATTCCAGCGGCACCTCGTCGATCGTAAGCGCCTTGAGCCCTCCGCTCATGGTGGGGTGATAGTGCCAGGGAGCGTCGAGGTGCGTTCCCGAGTGCGTGGTGAGCGTGATGACCTCGAGCGCCCAGCCCTTCCCGGAGGGAAGGTCCCGTGCGGGATCGATGCCGGGGAAGAAGGGTATCATCTGGCCGGCCCCTTCTTCGTGCGTAATGTACTGTATGTTCGGGATCATCTGCGGCGGATCGGACGGAATCCCGTTTTCGATCGCGATGCTCAGGTCGATATAGGTACGTGCCATGGGCCGGCCTCCCCGCTTTGGAATCGTTCACACCGGCGGTCATGCCGCCGATGAACCCCGAGTATGAATGATTGGCGGGGCCGCGTCAATGCAATTTCGCGGCCGCTTTCGGCAGGCGCGCGGGGATGATCGAAGGCCCGGCCCTTTCCGGGGCGTGTTCAGTAGCGCCTGAACACCCCGGCGAGCCTCCCGAGCACCTCGACCTCGTCGACGATGATCGGTCGGTAGGCGCTGTTGGCCGGGATGAGGTTGATTTTGCCCCCCGCTTTCTTGAAGATCTTGAGGGTGGCCTCGTCGTTGAGGAGCGCCGCGACGATATCGCCGTTTTGCGCCGTATTCTGTTTCCTGATGATCGCGATATCGCCGTCGTGTATGCCTTTATCGATCATGGAATCGCCCCGCACCGTGAGGGCGAAGAAATCCCCCCCCGTGAAGGCGGGGGCCGGAAAGCTGAGGTAGTCCTCGATGTTCTCCTCGGCGAGGAGCGGCGCGCCCGCGGCGATCCGTCCGACCAGCGGGATATTGACCGCGTCCAGGCGAAGCACCTCGTCCCGGTCGACGAGGATCTCTATGGCCCTGGACTTGTTCTGAGCGCAGCGGATGAACCCCTTCTTCTCGATCGCCTTCAGGTGGTCGTAGGCCCCCTTGGGAGTAATGCCGAAACGGTCGCCGATCTCGCGCACGGTGGGCGGAAAACCCGATTCGCGGATGGCCTCTTTGATGAAGTCAAAAATCTGCTCCTGTTTCTCGGTGAGGTCTTTCCTCATGGGTCCCTTCCTCGCGTGAAATATGCGTACGCGGTGTGCTGGAGGTGCCACAGCTCATGGTAAAATGCCCTTCCCCGCCGACGACGAGGGAGAGGCGCTCCGGTGCCCGGCGACGCAACAATCATACTACACATCATAGTAGTATATATCGGTATAGTTGTCAATAAAAAAAAGCACCACAGGCTTATCGCAACTCTCAGGGATACCGGCGTACCCGGTTATGCAAAAACGCTAATGACAGACCTGGTGCGAATCCCGGAAATATCGGGTTTGCCTCCGGCAGCGGCGGGGATAAAGCAATCGTAGTTCGAGCTTATGCAACAACGCTGATGCCATCACGCCGGGGAGATCGAGGTGAAGCCGAACTACTCTCCGGGGATGCCGCAGAAACGTGATAAAAATCGCTTGAATAACCGCGTCGATGGCCCCGGCTTGATACGGGCGAAGCGTTTCGCCTCGCGGCGTATAAGGAAGCGGGGATCGATCAATGGACATCATCGTACGACTCAACAGGGTCAGCGTAATTCGCGCGAACGGACCCATACTCAAAAACATCAACTGGACGGTACGCCGCGGCGAGAAATGGGCCGTGCTCGGCGCCAACGGCTCGGGTAAGTCCTTCCTGCTGAACGTCGTTTCGAGCGGGCTGTTCCCGAGCGAGGGAAGCGTCGAGCTTTTCGGCGCGCGGCTCGGAGAGAGGGACGTCTGGGAGATCCGCAGCCGGATCGGCATGGTGAGTGACCTTTTACAGAAGGCCTATGACGAGCGCACCATCGTCGAGGACGTCATCTGCTCGGGCTTCTTCTGGAGCATCGGCATCTACCGCGAGATCTCCGGCGGGATGCGGCGCGCGGCGCGTTCGGCCGCGGAAGGGCTTTCGATAGGGCATCTGCTGTCTAGACGATACGGCGCCCTCTCGCACGGCGAACAGAAGCGGGTGATCATCGCGCGCGCCCTCGTCAACGATCCCGAACTCCTCGTGCTCGACGAACCGGCCGGCGGACTCGACTTCCCGGCGCGCGAGGAACTGCTCGCGTCTGTTGATCGGCTTGCCCGGAGCGGGCGCACCGTCATCTACGTCACCCATCACGTGGAGGAGATCCTGCCGTCGTTCAACAGGGCGCTCTTGATGAAAAACGGCGCCGTCCATTCGTCGGGCGATCGCGGAGACGTGCTTAACGAGCGCCTTTTAAACGAGGCCCTCGGATATCGATTTACCCTTGTCGAGAAGGATGGGCGGCTCTGGCCCCGGCACTATTAGGACGCCGCCCGTCCATGTGTGCGCGCCTTTAGCAGAGGGCCTTGTCGCAGACGTAGGTGAGGGAATGCGCGATGCGCGACTCGAATTCGTCCTTCTTCTTGAACATATACTGAATCTGCGGACTGAGCCGGCCGTAGAGATCGTCCGAGATCGAGAGCCCGTTGGGATTGGCATGGTTCTTCTCGAGATGGCACGCGTAATTGATGACGTCGGAAACAATCTTCCCCGTCTCATTGAAGAACTTGACCTTCCCCGCGTCCATGCCGAACCGCATGGAGATGAGTTCGTCGATCTGCCGGTCCGGCATACAGTTGTAGATGCTGAGTGAAAAGATCATCTCGAGACAGCAGCTCACCGCCTCAGCCGCGCCGCCGTTCTGGTCGCGGAAGGCAAGCACGCCGCCGTCGCCGGCCCAGTACCACATCCTGGCGTTATACTGCCGCATCTTCGGCTTAAAGAACTCCCACAGGCCGAGGTATACCTTTTCCATGATCTTCGGACCGTATTTCTTCACGAGCTTCGAGTTGTTGCAGATATCCATCGAAGCAACGATCAGGGGGTATTCCTTGCCGTCGCGAAGAACCCCCCAGTTCGGCATGAGGTTGGCGTCTTCGCCGATCTTGACGAGCTTGCGCCGGGCGTGATCGTACACATGGCCCGAACGCGAAAGTGCATAGAGGAGGTTGTCGAGGCCCGCGAGCCTCACCGTCCGGCCACTGAGCTGGTTGTCGTCGAGCTCCACGGTGAAGGCGATAAGCTCCTCGATTTTGTTGCCGTCGATGCACTCCTGGACGAGCCTGCGGGCCGCCCGCGACGGGGAGATCGTAACGGTCTTCGCGATGCCCTCGAGGGCGTGGGGATCGTATTTTTTAAAAAAGTACCCGCCGATAATCTCGATTTCGGGAAAGGTGAGATTGTTGCCAAGAAGCTCGGTGAGGTCTTTCAGCAGGGTGGCGTCTACCATAATAAGGTTCAAATAGCATTCTTACGGTCGTTGTAAACCACTTTTTTAAAGGAAATTCTTAAAAGTTTCATGGCCCCCGGGCGGCCGCTCACTCCGCACCAGGCACCTCCGGAAGCGTGGGGGGCAGGCAGACCACCGGCTCCTCGATTACACGCATGGATTTCCATCTCCCGCCGAGGAAACGGATGAAAAATGAAAAACCGAGCAGCACCACATACAGCGAGGCGATGATCCAGGCCGCGTACAGGCCGCCGTTGAAAACGATCAGTACGAGATAGGACGGTACGACCAGCACCAGCAGGGAAACCGCGACCAGCATGTACATGACGAAGCGGGTATCGCCGGCCCCCTTGAGGGCCGAGGCGAAGATGATATTCAAGGTGTCGAATATGCAATAGAGCGCGACGAAGCGCAAGAGCACCACCGACAGCCGATAGATCTCGGCGAACGAGCCGGCGTCGGTCCTCAGGGCGAAGGGAGCGACGAAGATCTCCGGAACGAGGAGGTAGCAGAGCGATATCGCCAGCATGTAGAGGAATGTCAGATGGAATCCCGAGTAGACGCTTCGTTCCGCGAGATCCGCTCTCTCCATGCCGACATACTGCCCCACCATTACCGAAACGGCGATGCCGAAGCCGATCATGGGCATGAACGCAAGCGTGTTGATGTTAAACGCGATGTTGGTGGCGGCGAGACTGACGGTGCCCAGCCGTCCCACGAGCAGGATGAAGACCGCGAACCCGGCGATGTCGACGAAAAACTGCACGCCGCTCGGAAAGCCGAAGCGCAGGAGGCGCAGAAAGAGCGCACTTTCGAAACGCCAGCCGCTCAGGGTGCGGTAGGTCCGGCGAAACGCCGGGCGGGCAAGAAGCGCCAGATAGGCGATACAGTACACGAACCCGGCCGCCACCGTCGCGATCGCGGCCCCTTCGATGCCGAGCTCGGGGAATCCCCACTTCCCGAAGATCAGGATATAGTCGAGAAGAAGATTGACGCCTGTGGCGAGGAAGTTCACCCACATCACCGGCCATGGCCTTCCGAGCCCGGTAAAGAATCCCGAAAATGCCGACGAGGCTATGGCGGGAAAGGCGCCGAAACAGAGAATCTGGAAATAGATGACCTCGTAGCGCCGGACCTCCGGGTCGTGTCCGGCGAGGTCGAAGATCGCCGGGGCGAGTGGAATGAGGAGCAGATGAACGATTGCCCCGGCAAGGGCGATATAGGCTCCCTGCCAGATCGAAGGTCCGACCCGCTCGTTTACGCCCGCGCCGAAATACTGGGCGGCGAAGATGCTCACATAGCCCGCGGTGCCGATAAAAATGCTCATCGTACAAAAATTGAGGATTCCCGCGGGCATGACCGCGGCTATGGCATACGGCGAATACCACGACAGGAACATGCGGTCGACGAAATGCTGGAGCGACCACGACGAGGTGCTCAGGATGAGCGGCACCGCCAGCACGAGGAGCTCGCGATACCCCGCCTCGGAGCCCCATCGTGCGGAAATCCGTCTTCTGATGCCGTTTATCACCTGTTCCGCCTCTCGACCCGCCGCTTTCCCTGGTCAGTCATTAACCCCTCCAGGGCGCGGGGGCCGCCTGCATGCCGTGAAACGCCCCGCCACCGGCGCCATGCCGAACGGTACGGCACGCCCGCTATGCACACGGGCGTTATTTTTTTAGCAAAGGGGCGTGCGTCATGGTAGACTTGTACAAACCGGAAGTCAATAACACCGGGGCGCCGACTTTGTGCAAGACTTTTTATACCGGTTTTCAATCGATGACCATACAAGAGAAGCTGGCAAACGCTATCATATCGCCCTGCGGCATTTACTGCGGAGCGTGCCCCCGTTACCGCGACACGGCCGTCTGCAGGGGGTGCCGGTGCGACGGACGGCACGACAAGTGCGACATTTACGAATGCTGCGTCGTTATGGGCGGCAAGGACTTCTGCTACGAATGCGACTGCTTCCCCTGCGAGCGGCTCATAAACTTCACCCGGTACAATCCGGGCAAGTCGTTCGCCCATTTCAGGCACATCGCCATAGAAAATCTTAACCGCATACGGCTGATCGGGCCCGGGGAATGGGCCCGCGAGATGGAGATCCGATGCGCCGCCGGCGAATATACGATCAGCGGGAAAAACCGGAACGGCGACCTGGACACGTCCCCCTGCCCGTGCGAGACCGGGACTAAATAAGCTCCCGCCACTGTAGGCGCGGGGTTTCCGGGTTTCGGGAGCCGTATGGAAAGCAGTCTTCGAATTGATAAAAACCGCCCGAAAACTCATTAATATTTCCTCCTCCTCTTGCTGAATACCGATACTAATGGTATATTTAAACCGTCTTTCGGGACCTAGTGTCCGCACGCCGTTGCGGATCGGACGCGGGAATATCCGGTGAGACGACGCTATCCCATAAAAACAAAATGCACTCTGGATGAAATACATAACCGACGCCGTTGAGGAGAACAAGGACGTACGGATAGTAAGCTATTCGGTGAGCACGACCAACGAGAACCGGCTCAAGAAGGTGCTCGCACTCTATCTTCATAAGCAGGGCTGCGGAGTGCTCCTGACGCCCATCTACACCTGCGTCAAGGAGCTGCTCATCAACGCCGTGAAGGCCAATTACAAGCATATCTATTTCGAGGGCTCGGCACCGCAGAGCCCCGGCCCCGATATAATCGCCAAGGACAAGGTCATCCGGCTGTTCAAGCTTGAGATGTCGCGCGAGGACGCGAAGACCCTTGCCCGTCTGGCGCGAAGCCGCGACATGAAGGCGGAGATCGTTTTTCACCTCGAGGGCGAAGCCCTCGACGTCTCAATCACCAACCCGATAGCGATGACGCCCGACGAGCTCGTCAAGGTGCGTAAAAAGCTCGATGATGCCCGGAAGTGCGAGGACATCTCGGATTATTTCCTCATGAACGCCGACGACCCCGAAAACGAGGGCGCCGGGATAGGGCTCGTGCTCATCTCGATGATCCTTAAAAGCCTTGGCGTGGACCAGTCCCGGCTCGACATCAGATCGACCGCGGCCCAGACCATTTCATCACTCACGATACCTCTCGACAGGGTCACCCTCGAGCATTACGCGCAGAGCACGTCTCACGCGGACGGGTAAGCGCCGGTGGAAACGGTCGCGTTCGCCTTTTCCCCCTGTCCCAACGATACCTGCGCCTTCCACGCGATGCTGCACGGCCGCATCGACACGGGCACGCATCGATTCGCGCCCCATATCGACGACGTCGAGAGCCTCAATCTCGCGGCGCTCGACGGGAGGTTCAAGCTCAGCAAGCTCTCCTTTTGCGCCTATCTTCATCTGGCCGGCCGCTACAGGCTGCTCGACGCCGGCTCGGCCCTGGGCCACGGCTGCGGCCCGCTTCTTGTCGCGCGCGGCGCGCTCGCCGGCCTCGAAGGCGCGCGGATCGCGATCCCCGGCGAGCTGACCACGGCCTATCTGCTCTTCCGGCTGTGGAACCGGGCCGGGGTAGACATACGCGTGGCGCGCTTCGATGAAATTCTGGACGGGGTGGCCGCGGGACGCTTCGACGCGGGGCTCATCATCCACGAGGGGCGCTTCGTCTATCCGCGCTACGGCCTCGAGCAAGTCGTGGACCTCGGCGAATGGTGGGAGGCGGAGACGGGCCTGCCGATACCGCTGGGCTGTATCGCGATGCGGGTCGACGGCGGAGAGGATGAGCGCGAGCGCGCGGCCGGTTTTTCGGCGATCGTCCGCGCCTCGGTGCAGCACGCCTTCGATAATCCCGGAGACTCGCGCGATTTTGTTCGCGCGCACGCCCAGGAGATGGACGACGACGTGATGCGGCGGCACATAGCGCTCTACGTCAACGATTTTACGCTCGATCTCGGTGAAACGGGACGTCGGGCCGTATCGACACTCGAGGAGATGGCCAGATGCAGGGGAATTCTCGAACCGGCATAGTGATGGCGACGATGATCGAGGCGGGGCCGCTCATCTCCGCGCTCGATCTCGTCCCGGCGGGCGATGGACCCCTGCGCATCTTTTCCGCCGGCGCCGCCCCCGTGCTCGCGGTGTCGGGCATCGGGAAGGTGAACGCGGCGCTTGCCGCCGAATACCTCATACTGACCTACGACGTCGCGTCGGTCTTCAACATCGGCGCCGCCGGCGCCACCGGAACCACCATGCGCACCGGGGATATCTTCCACATCGACGCCATCATAGAGCCGGACCGTCCCCGGATAATGAACCGATCCCAGCGCTCCTCGGCACCGGACACGCTCGACGGCTTTCCGAAGGCGAGCCTCGCGACGCTCGACCGCCCGCTGGTTTCAGCGCCGGAGCGCGCCTCGGTGGCGTCCCGCGCGGACCTCGTGGACATGGAGGGCGCGGCGGTGCTGCAGGCGTGCAGGCTGTTCAGGGCGCGGTGTTATCTTTTTAAAATGGTGAGCGATACGCCCGAACACCAGAGCGACACCGAGATCGTCGAAAACATCAGGCGTCTCGCCTCACCGCTCGCGGACTTTTTCGTGCAGCGGGTCCTTCCCCTTTCGGCGTAGCGGCGCCTCCCGGCACCATCACCCGCCCCGGACGGGCGTATACATCACCCCCGAAAAACGGACGGCTACATAAAAGCGCCCGGCCGTCAGCGAAAGGCGACCACGAGGCTCCACGCCGGATCGGAGAGCTTCTGCACCCTCCGCTTTTTGAAGCCGGCGTCCTTGAGCCAGCCGAGATATTCGGCGCGCGTGTAGACGTTGCCGAGCGGGCTCTGCGTGATCATGTGGAGGGCGAGCGTGGCCGAGCGGTGGTCCTCTCCTTTCAGATTGTCGAATACGGCGATCATGCCCCCGGCCGACAGCCGTTCGCGTGCCATGCAGAGCATCTTCGCGTTGTCGGCCGGCGACTGGCCGTGGCAGAGGTTCCCCAGAAACACGATGTCGAACTCGCCGACCGGGAAGGACTTCGTCGCATCACCGTCCATTATGCGTATGTTCTTCACCCGCGAAAGCTCCCTGCGCATCACGTCGTTCGATTCTTTAAGGTCGTAGATGAGGGTGGAGAGGCCCCTGCGCGCGAACTCGCGCGCGATGGTTCCGGGTGCTCCGCCGATATCGGCCACCGTGGCGGCCCCTTTACGGAGCTCGAGGCACCGGCGCACGACCTCGGGCGCAATTTTTTTCTTCCACGGCGAGTCCATGCCGCGGATAAAATCATCCATTGAAAATCCCGCGTAACTCGAGCGGTCGGGCCTGCCGTGTTTCATGACATAGGGGAGCGTACGCCAGGGATTGACGAGATACAGGAGGAAGCTCCAGAAATCGCCTTCGTACTCCCGCCCGCCGCGCTCGATCAGGCGCCGCCGGGAGGCCGGGGCCACCGCGTAGCGCTCCCCGGTTTTTTTCAGATACTTCATCTCGACAAGCGCGTCGAGGAGCGCGGCGGCGGCGCGGCGGTCGAATTTCATGCGCGAGGCGAGGCCCGCGGCGGTGTCGCTTTTTTCATCGAGCGCGTCGAAGACGCCGAGACGGGCCGCCTGGCCCACGAAGATGAATTCCTCGAGCGCCGACTGCAGTTCGCGTATGTTCATTTGCATGACCTCTGATTATTTGCTGTTTTCGCGGCGTGGCTTCGAAGCGGACGCAGCCGGCGGCGAAGGAACGCCGGTACGCGGGCAAGGGCTCACCGCTTGACGGCGTAGAGCACAATGCTCTTCGGAAAGAAGTGATCGAAGAAGGCCTCGACACGCTCCATGAAGCGGGAACCCATGCCGAGCGTGAGAAAGCGCCGGTACCCCCTCGTAAATGGCTGGTCGTTGAGATGAAGCCCCACGACGCAGCGGACCATCCAGTAGATGGTATGCAGCGAGTGCTTGAAGCCCACGCCATAGACCTCGAGGCCGTTTGCGTGCAGTATTCCGGCCAGCCGGCGTGGAACGTATTTGCGGATATGCCCCCCCGGAGAGGTGAAGTACTCGCAGGTGAGCGCGTCGAAGGCGAGCTCGCTGATGAGGGTCGGCACGGTGATGGCGATACGCCCGCCGCTTTTCAGCACGCGAGCGAGCTCCCCGCACGCGCGGTGGTCGTCGCTCACGTGTTCCATCACCTCGGAGCAGATGATGCGGTCGAACGTTCCGCCGCGAAACGGCAGGTTGAGCGCGTCGCCGATCTGGCAGAGGTAGGCGCCGTTTTCGTGGGCCTGCCGGCTCGTCTTCATGTACGCCAGCGTATAACGGGCCTTGCGGAGCGACTCCATGTCCATGTCCATGCTGCAAACGCGGGCCCCGCGGGCAATACACTCGAAGGAGTGCCTTCCCTCGCCGCAGCCTGCGTCGAGCATGAGATCGCCCTCCCTGACGCCGAGAAGGTCAAAGTCCACGGTGAGCACGTATGACCTCCTCGTAAACCTTCACCATCTCGTTAGCCGCGTTCTCCCAGGTGAAGGTGGCGAGCACGCGTCTGCGCGCGTCCCTGCCCATTCTATGCCGAACGTCCGGATTGTCGATGAGGTAATCGATGCCCTTCGCGATGGCCTCCGGGTCGCGCGGCGGCACGAGATAGCCGGTCTTCATGTGCTCGCCCACAACCTCGGGAAGCGCCCCGCCCGTGGCCGCTATGACCGGCACCTCGCAGGCCATGGCCTCGGCCGCCGGAAATCCGAAGCCCTCGTAGAGCGACGGACACACCGCGACCTCGGTCCGCGAATAAAGCTCGACGAGCTCTTCGAGCGGTATCTTCCCGGTGAAGCTTACGCGGTCCTGAATGCCGAAGCGGTCGATCCAGCGGGGAACATAGTTCCGGTTCGGCGCGCCGCCGTCGACGATCGTGAGATGCACCCTGTTCTTCGTGAGCGTGAGCGCCTTTAAAAGGTAGATGACGCCCTTCTTGCGGTCCTCGACGTTCCCGACGAAGATCAGGCTGTTTTTGCGCTTCTTCATTCCCCTTATGGGGTGGAATATGCCGGCATCCATTCCGTTGTAGACCACGCTCTGCCGCTCCATGGGCACGCCGAATGCCTTGTTGATTTCGCGCGCCGAGTCGTGCGAGACCGTGATGATGCGGTCCAGCCTGTTCGATACGACCGCCTGCATGAAGAGCGGGTAATACAATATGCGCTTCATCTTGAGGGCAAAGGTCGAGGGATACTCGAACCAGGTGCTGCGATCGATCGAAAGGGGATGATGCAGCGTCGAGACGAAGGGTATGCCGAACTTGTTTATAAGAAGAAAGCCGTAGCCCAGGCACTGGTTGTCGTGGATGATGTCGAAGCGGTGCTCCCCGAGGAGCTCTTTCAGCTTCAGGAACGCGCGGATCGAGAACGTTTCGATCTCGGGGAAGATTCCGAGCTTCGACGCGACGAACTCGTAGAAGTTGAGCGGCGCGAAGCTCGCAAACGGCTTGTGCGGCTTTATGTAGTCCTTCTTTACGTTGAAGTAGTTGTGGTTGCTCACCCTGTGCAGCGTCACCCCCTCCATCTCGAAGGGATAGGGCGGTCCCACGATGGCGTGCACCTCGTGGCCGAGCTTCACGAGCTCGCGCGCCACGTACATCAGATAGATGCCCTGGCCGCCGCAGTAGGGATTGCCCCTGTAGCTCATCAGACATATTTTCATGGCCGGCTCCTGTACGACTCGATTACGTCCCGGTATACCGCGAGCGTGTTCCCGGCGGCGACGGGCCACGCGAAGTTCTCCTCTGCGCGCCTGCGTCCCTTTTCCCCCATCGCCTTTCGCAGGGCGGCGTCTCCGAGTAGCGTCGCGACCGCATCCCGCAGGGCCGCGGGATCTCTGGGCGGCACGAGTATGCCGGCTCCGTCATCGCCCACGACCTCGGGCAGCGCTCCGGCCGTGGTGGCGACCACCGGCGTCTCGCAGGCCATCGCCTCGGCAGCGGGCAGCCCGAAGCCCTCGTGGAGGGAGGCCATCACGGCGACGGTGCAGGTGGAATAGAGGCTGACGAGCGTCGGGAGGTCCACCTTGCCGGTAAAGCTCACGCGATTCTCGAGTCCCAGATCCTGTATCATGCCCCAGGCAGTCAGCCGCTTCGGCGGTCCCTCATCCACGATCGTGAGCCTGACGTCGTCCGGCAGCATGGCCAGCGCCTCGAAGAGATAGCGCATGCCCTTTTTGTGGTCCTCGGTGTTCCCCACGAAAAGGAGCGTCCGTTCCTTCCGCGGCTCACCGGTGTTGCGGAAGGTCTCGACGTCCATTCCGTTATACACCACCGAGAGCTTTTCGGCGGGCAGGCCGAAGGCGCTCCCGAGCGTTCCCACCCCGTCGTTGGATGAGGTTATGACCCGGTCCAGCCGCTTGATGACGATGCGCTGCATGGAAAGCGGATAGAAGAGCACCGTGGTGGCGAGCTCCCAGAAGCCTTTATCGATCAGAAAATCGGCCTCGCGGTCCATGGTGAGCGGATGATGCACGGTCGAAACGATGGGCACTCCGTACGCCCTCATCGGCAAGAGCCCCCATCCCAGGCACTGCACGTCGTGGACTATGTCGTACCTCCCGGCACGCAGGAGGTCCTTCATCCGGAAAAATGCGCGCAGGCTGAAGGTCTCCATCTCGGGGAACACGTGGAAGCGCGTGAGAAAATAATCGACGAAATTCCATGCCGAGTATATCCGGGTGAGCTTTTCGTACGGCAGGCGCATGGTCCGCTCGCACCAGAGGTTGAGGTTCTCGACCCTGTATACCGACGCCCATTCGTCCATGGGATCGGGATAGGGCGGTCCGACCAGCACATCCATCTCGACGCCGAGCCTTCCGAGTTCTCTGGTGAGATGATAAAGATATATCCCCTGCCCTCCGCAGTAGGGGTTACCCCGGTAGCATAGAAAAAGGACCCTCATCTCATGGATTACTGTTTTTTGTCTTCAGGCAGCGTTGAGCGCGCCGATATTATCGCGACTCCGACCCAGAACACCATCCCGAGCACAACGAGCGTAACCGCCGCGGCCGGGACCGCCAGGGCCCAGTAATTGCGCAGATACAGTCCATAGATGAAAAGCGCCGCAAGGGCCAGCGTGAAAAGGCACAGGAACAATGCTTTAACTTTCGCGTAATCCTTTTTTTCCACAATCTCAGGCATAGGAGGTGCCACCTTTATCGTTAATATTGTCCATCCCACCCAGAACCCCGTGCCGCAGATGCCCAGGGCGATAAGCGCTATCGGGATGGCGAGGGCGTAATAGGTGTACGCGTCGAGAAAAAAAATACTGGAAATCTCGAAGGGGAAAATCTCCACGAACGCGTAGTTGATGAAAAGACCCGCGAGCACCAGCGCGATGGCGCAGGCGATGAATCCGGATATTCGTGAACGTTGCATGTGACTATCCTGACACTTAGAATTCTAAGACTATCTTGATGGCGCGGTCTTCTCTGTTCACCGCCATGTCGAACGCCTTCTGAATGTCTTCGAAGGGCATGACATGGGTGATGAGCGGGGATACATCGATCGCTTTCTTTTCGATCATGGAAAGGGCGAACGGATAATCTATGGCAAGGTCCGGCCCGACCGACGCAATCATCCTGAGCTCCTTGCGGAAGAACTCGTTGAAGTTGAGCCGCGGCGCCTCCTCGAGGCAGATGCCGAAGAAGGCCACCTGACCGTTGTGGCGGGCGAATTCGAAACACGTATTGATGACCGAGCTCTCCTGTCCGTAGGCGTCGATGACGATGTCGGCCATGGCGCCCGAGGTGATCTCCCGAATCGCTTTTACGGAGTCCATCTTCGACGGATTGACGAGATGGCCGGCCCCCATGCGCCTGGCCGCGTCGAGCCGGTAATCGAGCGGGTCGACGGCGATGACGCTCAGGGGCGAGAGATTCTTTATGAGCGATACGAAGAGCAGGCCGACGGGCCCGAGCCCCACCACCACCGCGTTTTTATTGTACGGGCTGTCGAGCCTGAACACGCAATGGGAGACGGCCCCGAGAAGCTGCGTCATGAGGAGTATGTTCGTGTCTCCGTCCGCCGGGAGCTTCTGGAGCCGGCCGGGGTCGGCGACATGATATTCCTTGTACGCGTCGAGGCGCGGAGGATAGTACATTACGCGCTCGCCGGGCGCGAAGGCGCCGCTTTTCGACTCCTCGACAACGCCCATGCACTCGTGGCCGGGGTATCCTGCCGGAAACGGGTAACTCGCCGGATTGAAGCTGTTGCTGAAATAAGGGAGATCGGAGCCGCAAAGCGCCGTTTTCTGCAAACGAACGAGGACCATGGCATCGCCGACAGCGGGTATGTTGTCTTCGGTTACCTCGATCCTCCGGGGGGAAATAATTTTAGCGGATTTCATTAAATAAACCTCGGTGCACAACGATAATCAAAGGTAGGTCCGGCCCCTCAATTGTCAACATATTTTGCAGCACACGGACACCGGATAGTGTAATAAGAAATTGTATATACGTTTTGTCTTTTTCGCTTTCATAAATCAGAGTTGTTGCATAACCGGGGATTGAACCGGTTCCCCCGGCCTGCGGCGGGGGAACCCCCGATATCCGCAGGATTATGAAACAAGCCTGTTTGAATAAACGATTCTTCGCCACCTCTCCTGAAAAAATATCTTGACGGCGCGGCGAACGGCGGGACATCATTCGGGAGAGCTTAAGGTTTATAGATGAGAATAATACCACAGTCGATCGGCGACCTGAGCATCCTCAGGGTGGAGGGCTCCCTTTCCAACGAGAACCTGCAAAACCTCGAGGACGTGGTGCGCGAGTTGCAGAAGAAAAAGCGCAACGTCGTCCTCGACCTGTATGAGGTCGGGTTCATCTGCAGTTCGGCGCTCAGCCTGCTCTTGAGCTCCACCAAAAAGGCCCGGAAGGAGAACATCCACTTCGTGATCGCGGGGCTCAATGAAGACATTAAA
>JADFDB010000040.1 GCA_018263175.1 Spirochaetota bacterium | reverse complement strand
CGTACGGACCGTTTCGGCCAGACTTCGATACACGACCACCTGCGACGGCAGTTCGCTGAGCGCCGTTTGAAGAAACTCGTCGATCTGCCTGCGCGCCGGGGAGGTGAGCGTTTCAAGAAGGCTCGAGCTTATGCCCAGGTCGGCCATGATCGCGTCGAGGATCGCTTTATCGTAGGCGGCCCACTCCGGTACCGGATGTCGCTCCCTGTTGATGATCTCCGCGGTGTTTTCGGCCACGTCGAAACCGCCGCACCCGTACTCCCTCGAAATGGTTACGAACGGGCCCGAGGGCTTCAGCGGAGCGGGCTTTTTTGCCGTGAGGTCAATCGCCTCCCTTTGCTTCCGCCAGGTCGCTATCTGCGAGTTGATATGCGTCGTTATCGATGAGGTTCGCATTGTCACCATGTCGCCACCTCCTGATTTCAAAGATACGGGGGAAACATGGAAACGGCAAAAAAATCACCGCTAACGGAAAACGGCAATCCGCTCCCCAACGCGGGCCCGATCCCCCGCCGCGAAGGAGTCCATTTTTACGGCATTCCTCTGGAAAAGCACTACGATGGTCGAGCCGAGATGGAAAACAGCCAGATCGCCGCCCTTTTCAACCCGCGGCCGTTTGCCCGGCGGATAGAAGTGCTCCATCCTGCGCCTGAAGGCCCGGTTCGTTTGGACACCGTCGTAGCTCACGGTTATGCGGCCGACGTTCATGGCGCCCACCTTGACGACCGCAACGACGCCGCCGCCGTCGCTTTCGATATAACTGATCAGGCGCTCGTTCTTCGAAAACAGGCCAGGGACCCCCTGCACCATGAATTCCTGCACCGTAAGCAGTTTCCCCGGAAGGGCGAAATAACCCGCCACCTCGCCGTCCACCGGCGAATGGATTCGGTGATAGTCGCCCGGGGAGAGGTAGAGGGTGATAAACGAGCCGTCGATAAAATGCCGGTGGTAGCCGGAGGGGATGAGATCGTCAAGCCGGTAACCTATGCCCTTGGCCTGAAATACCGTTGCGCCCTCTATCGCGCCGAACTGGTCGATACGCGCGTCGACCGGCGACACAATGGTCTTCTTGCCGCCGGCTATTACATGCACACCGGGCTTGAGCCGCCTGGTGAAAAAATCGTCAAGGCTCCTGAAGCCTCCATCGGGGCAGGCGACTTCATCGGTACGCACGCCGAATTTCGCCGAGTACCAGGCGATGATCCGGTCCAGTATAAAGGACGGAAGCGCGAGCCCTGCCATATACCCGAAACAGCGCGAGAGCAGGTTGGTAGGGATGATCCTGAAAATCAATATCGTAAAAGCCTTCATGGTTCCTCTCCGCAGCAAAGAGCCGGACGCCCGTCGGACAAAAGAGCAGTACAACGGCAAAAAAAACGCGTGTCAAGTTTTCTTTATGCTGATAAACAGCACATCGTACTCGAACCCGGAATGATTGGCGAAGCCCGACAGCGACTCGGTCAGCGCGTGGACGATATCCATCGACGATTCGCCGAGGTTTTCGTTGAGGCATTCCACTATTCTGCCCTCCCCGTAGGCCATGCTTCCGTTTTCCGTTGAGACCTCCGCAACGCCGTTGGAATAGAAGAGCAGGATATCGCCGGGATCGAGACTGAACGAGATGTCCTTGAATATATTTCTCTTCGCGAGATCGTTTCCCATCGATGTTTTGTTCAGGACGATGAAACCATTCTTCCGGGCCTTATAAAGAATGGCATTCGGCCTGCCGAGCGAGGAGATACGCGTCTTCCCGGTCTTCGGCTCGATCTGAAAAATGGTCATGTAGACCAGGGAATGCAGCTCGTCGAGGATACGGTCGAGCTTCGAAACGGCCAGCTCTATAAGGGCTGACGGCACGATCTTCTTCGACGACAACGATTTAACCAGCGTCCGCATGGCGGCACCGGCGTATGAGGACGCGGCGTCATAGCCCGTCACATCGCATCCGGTGACCTGATAGATGTTTTCACCGAGATAGAAGGCGTCGATGAAGTCCCCCGACATGAGCTCCACGGGCAGGTAGACCGAAGCGATATCGAGGCCCGCAACCCCGGTGAAACGGGGAAAGAGCTTTGCCTGAATTTCACGCGTGCTGAGAAGCCCGTCCCTGTATTTTTCACCGGCGGTATCGGGAGGCCGCTTCGCGTCATCGAGCCCGTCCGCGAACAGGCCCGCCATAAAGCCGCCGATGGCTTTTCCGGCCGGGCCAATCTGCGAGCCCCCCTGCATAACGATGTACCCGGCGCCGCCCTCTCCACCAAGCGGGAAGATGGAGCAGAAAACCTCACCAACCGGGCCTGACAGCTTTAAATCATATACGGGAGAGCTTTTCGCCTGCTCGAGAACCCCGGTATCGATTATTTTAGAGAGAGCGATAGTTGGAAATGATTCATCGAAGAGCTTTTTCGCCTTCGATGCGTAGCTCCCGTCCGTTTTAGCGATAAGATCGAGACAGCCGATTGCAAGTACGCCGCTCAGCGAACTCAGGGAGCGCATGAACCGGTCGATGAATGTTTCAGTGCCCATTCGTTACGTGTCTCTCCTTTCTGCGGCCGAAACGCGGCCCCGGTAGAGGCTACGCGCGGCGAGGACGAAATGCAATCGTTTTTTATCTTGCCAAAACCCGTCGTTTTCTGTTACAAAGTCGTGCCGGACGGAGATCGTTCTGCTTTCGGAACGCCCGGCCATGCCGCCGCCCCGGCGCCAAATCCAACGGGAGCGTGGATGTCCGGTTATGCGTAATTCTCCGGGCCGGCGGGGTTTCAGGTTTCGAATGATGATCATCGAGCAAATCGAAGTTACATGGATGTCGGTTTTCTGCTATCTCCTCTGCGATGAGGAGACCCGCGAGGCCGCGCTTATCGATCCGGCCGGTGATTTCGATGCAATCTTCGTCGCCGTCTCGCGGCACGACGCCCTGGTGCGGTATGTCATCAACACGCACGGCCACTGGGACCACACCTCGGGCAACGCGCACGCCATTAAAAAAACCGGCGCGACGCTCCTTGTCCACGAGGCCGATGCCGAACACCTTCGCAGCATACCGAACAGGCTTCTTTCGCTTACGCTGGGGGGCCGTGTTTCTCCCGAGCCGGTCCGCCTGCTGTGCGGCGGCGAGACCATACCGCTGGGCAGACAGGAGCTTCGAATCATCCATACGCCCGGACACACCCCCGGCGGCATCTGCGTTCTGGCCGCCGGGAACCTCTTTACCGGCGACACCCTCTTCACCGAGGGCATGGGGCGGACCGACATGCCGGGCGGGTCCCAGATCGAAATCATGAACTCGATCGTGAACATCATTCTTCGCCTGCCCGACTCCACAAAAATATGGCCGGGACACAATTACGGAAGATCCCCCGTCTCGACGGTACGGGAACAGAAACGATATTATACATGACGGCGGAATAAAACTGCATGAGGGCAAACATACACATCCCCCGCCTCGCGCTGGCAGTCGTCCTCCTTGCCGGTGCGGACCTGAGCGCCGGCGAACCATTCGTGCCGTGGAACTCGGACGTAAAGGTAGGCGACGAAACCCTGTCCGTTCAGCATAAGGCCCGCGCGCTTCCCCGGCCCGTATACGGCGGCCCGCAGGCGGCGGGTTTTTTCCTCATCCGCTTTTTTCAGGTGGTGATCTCGCCCCAGGACGGGCCCAACTGCCGCTTCCACCCGACATGCAGCGTCTATGCGGCCGCGGCCGTGGAGCACTTCGGCCTTCTGGCCGGTTCGTTCCTTGCCGGCGACCGCGTGCTCCGCTGCAATCCCTACACGCCGCCCGGCGAGGACCCCCTCCCTCGGGAAATCCTCGGGAGATAAGCCGATGCGCTCCGGCTTGCCGGCACGGTCCGGCGCATTGAACCGGCGCCTCTTTTTCGCGGCGGCGTTGTTGATTCTGGCGCCGTGCGGCGCGTTCGCGGCGGGCGGCGGCTTCATCGAGCGTCAGGCGTCATTCATTCGCCAGTTATACACGGAAGGGCGCCACTTCGAATGTATCGCCGAAACCAGACGGCTCATGGACTATGTCCCCGCCCCGCGGCGGATTGAGCTCGAATACTTCATCAGCGCCAACTACTTTCAGGCACGGCAGTATCATACCGTTATAGGGCGTCTGACCGATTCGACCGCCGCGTCTTCGGAACCGGCATCGCGCCTGCTCCTTTCCCTGGCCCTGGTGCGGGTCGGTTCCTATGCCGAGGCCGTGCGGACAATCGACGCCGCGGGCGTGCCCTGGCCGAAGGGCGCCATTGAAGAGGAGCGCTGCATCCGCTCCGCCCAGATTCTGACGATGGCCGGGGATTTCGCCTCGGCCCTCGACGAAGCGCAAAGGGGCGCGGAGGAGTATCCCGCTTCCATCCTCCCGGCCCTGCGCGACGGGCTTTCAACCCATGAGGCCCTCCCCTCGCGCTCGAGGCCCCTCGCCGCAGCGCTTTCGGCCGCACTGCCGGGCGCCGGCCAGGTATACGCCGGCCGGTATCAGGCCGCGGCCTGGAGCGCCGCCGCGTTCCTCGCGCTGGGTGCCGGGACGGCCCTTGCCTGGCGGCAGGGACACCGTGGCGCGGCCTTCTCGCTCAGTTTTTGCACCACGCTTGTCTACGCCGGCGGCGTCTACGGGGCGTGGAACGCCGCCGACGGCTTCAACCGCGCGCGCTCCGACCGGCTCAGATCGGAAGTTCTGGGTATGATCCCCGAATATGATCCGCTGCGGGGCGACAATCTCCCGGCGTTGTTCCGATAAAGCAGTACCGGAGATGTGGCAATGACAGTCCGGCATGATATGATGATAAGGACCGCGTGGATTTCTTTCGCGCTTCTGCTCCTGGCCCCGGCCGGCGCACTCTTCGCCGACGGCAGGGAAATAATCGCCCTCATGAAGGCGAACCTCGACGGCGGCGACTATTACTCGGCGGCCACCGAGGGGATGCGCTATCGCTGTCTCTATCCCGGAGGGCCGCTGGTCCCGAGCTCCCTGCTGCTCTCGGGAGAGGCATACTACCGCGGCGGCAACTACTATGAGGCCGTGTCAGCGTTTTCCGAGTGTTATCATTCACACCGCGCCACGCCCGAGGCGGAGCGGGCGCTTATCTCACTGGGATATATCCGCCTGACGACCGGGTCCCCGTTTTTCGCCCTTCGCACCTGCCAGGAATACCGCTATATCTATCCCGAGGGGCGCTTCCGCGAAGAGGCGGACATAGACGCCTGCTTTGCGATGGCCCTGCAATCCGATTTTGACGGGACGAAAACGGCCCTTGCGGCGTACGAAACCATGCACCCGGACGGGGCGTACGGTCCTCATGCACGCGAGCTCGAACGGCTCGTCGAGGAAGAGATCAACCGGCCGCGGAAAAGTCTCGCCGTATCGGTGGGCGGATCGATCCTCATTCCGGGTTTCGGCCATTTTTACACGGGCCGCTACCTCGAAGGCTTCCTCGCCCTTTTCACCAACTCGGCCTTTCTCTATCTAATTTACGACGCATGGCGGGACGATAATAAATTCAGGATGGCGGTTTTCGGATTTGCGGGTTTTACGGTCTATCAGTACTCGCTGGTCTCATCGGTCCGGAACGTGCACGAATACAACAGCAGGGAGCCCTTCCAGCGCTCGGTGAGGCTTGCCGCCCGCCGGCACTTTTAACGGAGAGAACATCACGACGATGGGTGACTACATCAATGGAATCACCGCGGAACCGCTCTCCGCGCTTGAGGAAAGCCGCTCGATCAACATCGCGAACCTTCTTAAAGAGCGCGACCTCGAGACCATCGCCTCGGTCCTGCTCGAGGACACCTTCCGCGACACCGACATCATGCGCAAGGATTCGCTCGACCGCTTCCTCGATTACGCGGCCTTCAAGGCGAAGACCGGCATACCCCACATCCCGAGCCTCGCCTATCCCTCGATGCGCATGATCGACACCGAACTCGAAAAAAAGACCATCGAGCTCGTCAACGAGCATCTGTACCCGGAAATCGTTTTGCGTATACTCAAATATTTTACGAGAAACATTCACGATACCGACGCCAACCTGCATGTTGCCTGGCTCATCCGCTCGGACGCCATAATCCGCTCCATCTATGAAACCTATTCGCGCTTTCGGCGCGATATATTCGAAACCGATCCCGACAAGAGGAGTATCAACGTCAAACGCATTATGCAGGCGTCGCCGCGCACCGACAACAGCGTGGCATCGCCGCTCGACGCGGCCTGCCGGCTCAAATATGTATTGGAATTCATAGCGCTCAAGCAGAACACCGAGCACATATTTACAAGGGAGGACCTGCCGCTTTCAGCCGCGCGCTGAGGTGGCCCGCCGGGTCAGAGCCCCGTTTTCGGCAGACGCTCGATCACCTGATCGACCCCCAGATCCATCTCCCTGATCGATATGTTTTTGTATCGCTTCGAGTCATCGAAGCCCTCGAGCGCGTTGAACTCGGGTTCGTACGTCCGGATAAGCCAGAACATGACGTCCTGCATGTCCTGCATGCTCGAGTCCACCACCGTGTATTTATACTGCATGTTTCGCCCGCGCAGACTGGCGTTGATATCGGGAAACTTGGTGAAATCGGGGTCGAGGAAATTCTTAAGCGCCATGCGCAGGCCGTCGCGCCAGCAGCCGTAGAATATCAGGTACCGCATCCCTCCGCGCGGCGCCGTCTCGAGAAGGCAGAGTATCCCCGGCATCTCCGGAAGTATGCGGGAAGCCGAATGCTTCTCGTAGGCTATCAGACGCGACCACGCAATGGTATAAAAAACGTCGTCGTTCACCACGCTCTTCTTCATTAATGCTCCCTTTCTCTTTTGGCCTTGAGGTCGGCGATCAGATCGTCGAGCACGACGAGCAGTTTTCTCGCCCGCCGTTCCACGTCCTCCTCAACGAATATCTCATATCTTCGCGGAAATTTCAAAATAAAATAATTCGATACGAAATCGGACAACTGCGGAAGATTCACCAGAAAATTGACGAGATGAATGAGCTTGTCCGACTCGTTGACGTTTATCAGGAAGATGAGTTCCTGCGATTTTTTCCTCAGATCCTCGCGCAGACGCTCCTGGCCGGGCCTTTCCGTTTCCTCGACGCCCTCGTATACGGCAAGGGCGAACCTCGCCGTACGCCTGACGCGCACACGCGAAATCCCCTTCAATTGGACGCTCCAGACGCGCTCCTGCTCCTCCTGCTTGATTTCAACCACCTCGGAGAGTGTCGCCATCCTTCCGCGGCAGAACAGGACGTCGAGCACGGTGCGTACCGGCAGGGCCACGACGCTGTCCCCCTGCTTGATCCCGGCGAGATTTTTGTTCGCCGATCGAAACGATACGTTGCAGTAGGGGAACACTACCTGCTTCTGCAGAAAGATTATCGGAAGATATTCATCGTTCATTGTGCGCGGTTATTTCAATAGATTCACGATCGCCTGGCGTCTTCCCGGCCGTTTCCGGTGCCGTCCGATACGAAGTAAAAAAATTATTGTATTATTTGTCAATAGGTATATAGTGGACGGGCGGTATAACCGTGGAATTAGAAGGTTTTCCCGCACACGCCGGGGAGGGTTTTCTATTCCCGGATTGTACGGCGAATTCTGTTTTCAGGCGCTATTACCGCTTCGATGGAACGTCGCGTGCCGGGCGGTACACTCGTTATCGGGGAAATAACTATGGAAGAAAAAAGGAAACACCTCAGGGTACAGAAACGGCTGAAATCGGAGGTACACTCCGATCAGGGCGTCACGCTCAGCGCGACATTCGACATGAGCAACGGCGGCCTGTTCGTAACCACCCCCGAGCCCATAGCCGAGGGCTCCGAGGTCGAACTCGCCCTCTATATCCCGGGAGAGGAACCCGTCAGTCTGAAGGGGGTCATCCGCTGGAAGCGGGAAGACGAGTCCGAGCAGAGCAGGGCGGGCATGGGCATTGAATTCGTCGGCGCCTCGAAGGAAACGATACAATCGCTCAAGAAACACTTCGGCTGAGCGTCTCCGCAACGACGACCAACACGCCGGCACAGACCAGGCTGACCGCGGGCCTGGCCTCGGCGCAGCGCCGGTAAGCCGCGAGCAGGCGTTCCCGCTCCGTCTCGACCTGGGCCATCTCGTTCCGCGTTCGCGTGAGAGCGCTCCGCATGTCCTTTCCGAACCATTTATGCCGGCATTCCTGCCGCTCGAGCTGTTCCGAGAGTTCCCTGAGCCGGGTAGTGGAGGCCTCGGTGATCTTATTGATTTCCGGATCGATCGACAGGTCGAGCGTTTCGCGGAGGTCGGCGAGCCTTCGCTCCATTCTGCGCTCGAGCCGCTGCCGGGCCTCGTCGAGATAGTCGTCCGCGGCGGCCATAACGCTCCGAATCGACGTTTCAAGGTCACCGCCGGAGAGATCCATCCCCTCCTGCTCGATGAACTCCCGCTCGATCTCTGCAAGCTCGTCGTCCCGCCTTCCCGTTCCGTCGGCCGCAACCACCATGAGCTCCTGTGTCGGCGCAAGCGCGTTGAACGCCACCAGATAACAGAAGATCATCCCCTGAAAGGGCGCCGCCGAGCGAATGAGCTTTACGCCGGTCTTCCCGCCGAATTCATCGCTTCTGCAGCGGGCGAACAGGAAATCGACGATGCGGTGTCCAAAGGCGAGGAATTCGATGTTCTCGTTCTCGAGTGCGATCCCGCTGTCGAAGCTGCCATGGCAGTGCGGTTCGGCCTTTCCGCCGGGAAGCCTCTTTATCCGGAACAGCCCCGTCCGCGCGTTCTTCGTGCCAAGATATTCGCCGACGGTGCCGTCGACCGACCTCATGCGTTCCACGAAGCGCTCGATCCGCCGGTTCGAGAAGCGGCGTTCCTTCATGGTGATCGAGTAATACTCGTCGTAATTGAAATCGAGGTTCTTCGCCACGGTCAGGTCGGAGAGCTTTTCGTAGCTCCTGCGCGCGTTTTCGATTCGCTCGTCGACCTCGGCGAGGATCTTCCTGCGCGGCCTCCCCCCGGCCGCCATCTCCATGAAGAGACCCGGAAGGGCCAGCTCATCTTCGATCCGCCCCAGGAGCACATCGGGAACGCCGATCGACTCCTCGAAAAGCCGAAGCTTTTTCTCGAGGACCTCGAGCACCCGTTCGGCCACCGTGTTTCGGGTGGAAAAATTGTAGATGAAGACGTCGTACGGCTGGCCGAAGCGGTGGATCCTGCCGATGCGCTGTTCGATTTTGAGGGGAGACCAGGGAAGGTCATAGTTGATGAGAATGTTGGAGAACTGCATGTTGCGCCCCTCGCCGCCCGCCTCGGTGCTGATGAGCACCTCGGCCCCCTGCCTGAAATCGAGGATCGCCTTTTCCTTCTCGTCCCTGTCCATTGAACCGTGGAAGAGCTCCACGCTGAAGCCGTCGAGAATCCCGCGCAGGTACTCCTGTGTTGTGCGGAACTGAGTGAATATGATGAACTTGCCGTGCCCCTGCCGGCGGAGCTGGCGCAGCAGCAGAACGAGCTTCTCGCCCTTCTTGTTGCGCCCGATCGAACGCGCGAGAGTGACGAGCCGGTCGAGCGTTGAAATCTCCTCGCGTATTTCCGCGGTGCTCTTGCGGACCAGCGCCGCGACGGCCTCGTCCGCGTTTTCGTCGTCGACGTCGGCGTCGTCAGGATCGAAATCGGCCCCCGCCCGCCGCGCCGACGGCAACGATTCCGCGCGCTCCAGCATCAGGGCGAGATTGTTCCTCCTGTTGGCGAGCGCCGAGAGCAGCGCGAAGGAGGACGAGTCGAGGAGCTTCTGAAAGACGGTCATGACAAAGCCGACGGCACGGTTTTCGGCCTGCATGGCCCTGTTGAATTCCTCGATCACGTAGCGCGTGGTCGCGTCATACAGCTCGCGCTCCTCGGGATACAGGTCGAAGCGGACCGTCCGCGCATAGCGGCGGGTGAAGCCCCCCACCTCTTTTTTGGTGCGGCGGATGAGCACCGAAGATAGCCGGTCGCGAAGCGGCGCGAGGTCGGCGTCGTCCATGCAGTACCGGTTGTAGAACGTCTGGTAGGGGCCGAGAAGGTTTTTATCGACGAGCCGCACGAGGTAGTAGAGCTCCTCGAGCTTGCCCCGGAAGGGCGTCGCCGTAAGCAGGAGGAGCGAGCGCGTGTTGCGCGACAGCACATCCGCGACGTTGTAGGCGAGCGTGCTCTTCTGGGAGTCGCGGCGAAGCCGGTGCGCTTCGTCGAAGATCACGGCGTCCCAGCGGCTCGCGGCAAGGCCCTCGCTGAAGGACTTGTTCTTAATGAAATCGAGCGAGCAGATCGCCTTTTCACAGAAGCGCCACGGGTTCGAGCCGCGGCCTCCCCGGCTCTGCGCACGGCGGAGGAAGCGCCGGTCGAGCACCTCGAAGCGCTCGTTGAACTTGTTTTCCATCTCATGCTGCCACTGGAGCAGGAGCGAGGCGGGCGAGATGATGAGTATCCTGGCGTAGCCGTGCCGGTATATGAGCTCCTTGATGACGAGCCCGGCCTCGATCGTCTTTCCCAGCCCGACCTCGTCGGCGATTATGAAGCGCTGATTGAGGCTGTTCACGATACGGTGCGTGCTCTCCACCTGGTGTGCGAGGATGCGCGTTCTCGAATTGGAGAGAGAGAGTATCTTGTTGTTGGCGTGCGCGAGCTGAAGGGCGTATGCCTCGGCCCGAAGCTCGAAGCGCCGGTCCAGCGGAATCGGCGCGTCAAGGAGAAGCGAACGCATCCCATCCTCTCCCCGGATGCCCGTTTCGGCGGGCTCCCCGGCGGCGTACGAGAACAGGTCTTCGTCGATGGGCAGCGTCTCCGTTTTCATTCGATAACCATCCCGCGCTTCCGGCACGGCCGTAAAAAAGGCCCCTGCCGGAGGGGCGCGTTGCACATATCTCAGGAATGATGACCGGCCGTATTCCGCCGGTCAGATGCGACATAATAAGGATTCGTTGGATATTTACAAGTTTTTTTCCTGTAAATATCAGACCTGTTGCATATCTTGCGGATGTCGGGTTCTCCCCGCCTGCTGCGGCTGGAACCGGTTTAATCCCCGGTTATGCAACAGCTCTGACAGCTCCTGTTTCTCGATATTATTCTTGACAACTTGACAACATTGCAATAGCTTCTTAATTATGAAAACATTACAGGTTGGCGAATTAAAATCTAAATTTTCCGAAGTCCTTGAGTATATTAAAAACGGCGAAGAGGTTACCATCTCTTTTGGGAAAAAGAAGGAGAAACTCGCTGTTATTGTGCCTTATGCAAAATATAAAAAAGGCACCCACAGAAAACTTGGAATTTTAAAAAACAAGGCTTCTTTTGAAATACATGAAGGATTTAAGATTTCAGATGAAGAATTATTGAATCTATGAATTATTTACTTGATACCCATGTTTTCCTGTGGGCCTTGTTCGACAATGACCAATTATCAAAAACCGTTTCATCAATTATTATCAATCCGGATAATTCTATTTTTGTCAGTTTAATCAGTTTTTGGGAAATTGCCCTCAAGTTTAATATTAGTAAATTGTCATTAAATAATATTTATCCGGAAGAATTACCAAAATATTCCGAAAAAGCGGGATTCGAGATTTTAAATCCATCACCTTATGAAATTTCATCCTCGTATAGACTCCCCAGGTTGAAACATAAAGATCCTTTTGATCGTTTAATTATCTGGCAATGTATTACCGGTAATATTTGTATGATTTCCAAAGATGCTGAATTATTGGAATACAAGGAACATGGCTTACAAATAACCTGGTAGCATGCAGGCTCAAAATTTTTCGCACAACAACAAATAGAAGTCTTAACGCTGCCTCCCGGTTACGCCCCGCTAATCTTGATTGGCGAATAAAAACGGAACCATTGGGGCATTCCGTGCGGCTTCGCGCGTCGGCCGCTCAGATGCCCGGCCGACGCCGCGCGAGGGGAAGGACCGTCAGCGCATCTCCCGGCTGTAGATGCCGAGGCTGAAGGGGATGTTCTCGTCGAGGATCGGCCGTATCGGTTCAACGCGCTGTTTGAAGGCGCGTCCCATATTGACCCTCGCAAGCTCGTTCTCACGGTCGATGCGTTTCGCGTAATCGATCGCCTTCCAGTAGCTTACCATGCTTCTCGTCTCGTCGTTCTTCCGCTGATACACGGCCCCCAGGTTGTTGTACGCAGAGGCGAGCGTCTGGAAGACCCTGACATGGTCCGCCCGGTCGGGAAATACTTTGGTGATCGACTCGGCCTCGCGCTCGAAGATGGAGATCAGCTTGAGGTACTCGCCCCTGCCCGCTTCAAGATTTTCGAGGTGATAGAAGGCGTTACCCATCGCGAACATAACCTCCGGGCTTCCCACGGACTCCTCGTACAGCTCGAGCCATTTTTCGAGCGCGCTCTCGTACTGCCCCTTCATGTAATAAATTCGCCCCATGTTGTAAAAGAGCTCGGGCGACCTGAACCCTTTCTTGAGCGCCGCGTCGTATTTTTCGAGCGCGATCTGGTAGTTGCCCTGCTGTTCGACCTCGGAATCCAGCGCCTCCTCCTCGAGCTCGTCTCCGAAACGGTATTTGACCCTGTCGAAGAAATAGTAGAAGACGTTACCCATATAAAAATAGCTCGATCCGACGTTCTCGGTTTCGGAATAGAAGCCCTCGGGGGTGAACTCCGGCGGCGAAAGGTTCGCCTTTATGGCATTCTGAAAGAACGCGTAGGCCTTCCCCGGCTCCTTGACCGCGTAGTGGTACTCCCCGAGCAGGTGGAGCGCGGCGAAGTAGTTCGGCTCCTCCTTGAGCGCCTTGGTCAGATAATTCTCCATCAGCGTCAGATTATTCTGCTCCCTGCTCAGCTTCGCGTACAACACGTACTGCTGCGCGTAATGCGGGTCGCGCTGGTGGAGCGCGTCGAGGACCGCCCTCACCGCGGGGAAGGGGTTGTCCGCGGCGTCCTTGAACCGCGGAGACTGAATGCCGTAATCGACGCGCACGTTCGTGGAATCCGTGCGCTTTTTGCCGAGATAGTACGCCGCGAGCTTGCCGAGCAGCGGCGAAGGGATGTCCGTGAGCATTTTTCTATCGACGAGGTCCGCGTGGATCGCCATCACGCGCGGCATGACGTCGCGCTCGATATAGAGATTCAGGAGACCCGAGTAACCCACAACCGATTTGCGGTCCACCCTGAGAATGTCCTCATAATACTGGCGCGCCTTGAGGTACTGCCCCTGGTACATATATGCGTTCCCTATTCCGTACAGCGCGGTGACGTTGTCCGGTTTTCGATTGAGGACATGCTTGTAGTAGTTGATCGCCTTGTCGAGCCGCGTGTATTTCTCGTCGGCGCGCTTTATCCTGTTGTAGACGCTTTCAGGCACTCTGGAATAGAAATATCCCAGGTTGTTGAGCGTGTCGATGTCGATCGGGTCTATTTTGTTGGCGCGCTCGAGTTTGCCGAGCGCGAGGTCGTATTCGCGCCTGTCAAAATAGGCCCGGGCATACTCGTTATAACCGGGCAGGTAGTCCTTCGCGTATTCCGCGTCGACCTTTTTGAAGAGCTCCTCGGCCTTCGCGTAATCCTTCATCTTTTTCGTGACCGGATCGCCCGGTTCGCGGATGAACGCGACCCCCTGCGCGGTAAGGCGCTTCGCCATTACCGGTTTATAGATGAACTGATAGCTCAGAACGGTTATGGTGAGTGCCGCGAGCGCGGCGATGCCGCCCACTCGCGTCGCTTTGAGCAGGCGCTTCTGGCGCTCCATGCCCTCGCGGGTATACTCCGGACGGGAGCTCAGCACCCGCCGCCCCGCGGCCGCCGGTCCTTCGCTTATGTCGATGCGCCGGTCGAGTTTTTTCTCCAGAAAGCGGTGTACGTTGTCCTCGGGCTTGCCCGAGAGGATCATATCGATGAGATGCCGGGTATCCGCCGGCGGCAGCATATCGCTTAAAATGGCGTCCTTTACGGCCTTGCGCAGGGCGGGATGGAACAGCAAAAGCGCCTTTTTAAGCTTCCTGATGTCGCGCTCGGAGAGCTCTTCCTCCTCGTCGGCACGGGCCTCCACGCGCTCCTTCTTCCGCTTCGGCGGCTCGGGCGGCGGCTCGTCCTCGACGTCGGGCATCTCCTCGGTGCTCACCGCCTCCTCGATACGGCCGATGCCGGGAATCATCTCCTCCTGCTCGGCTCCGATATCGAAATCGGCCATCGGTGCCGCCTTCGCCGGCGCTGCCGGGGAGATATCCATGTCGAGCGGTTCGGGGATCCCCTCGTCGTGAAAGTCGGCCATAAAATCCTCGGCCGGTGTTTCGCGGCGCGGAGGGGCCGCAGACGGTTCGCTTTCCGGGGAAATATCGCCAAGGTCTATTTCGGGTATATCGGCGGCCGCGGCTTCCGGAATGTCCTGTATCTCTTCAATCGGGATGTCCGAGAGCGAGCCGATATCGAAGTCGGTTTCCTTTTCGACGCGCATGCCGGCCGGTTTGGCCGGCGTCTCCTCGAGGTCTCCGAGATCGATATCGACCGCATCCAATTCCGCGGCGGCTTCGGCAGGCTCCTCTATCTCCGGTGCGCGCGACGGCTCCGCTTCGCCCACATAGTGGTCGTCGGAAATCTCCTGCGAATCGACCGATTCGGGCTCCAGAGAGGTGAGCTCCTCGAGTTCGTCGAGCGAGGAGCGGGCCTTCTTCGCCGCGCGGGGAGGCGGCGGGGCAGCCTCCTCCTCGAACGAGGGAAGCTCCTCCGCCGGCATTTCTTCAATCTCAGGCAGGGGCTCCGCTGCCGGCACCTCGTCGAAGGCCATCTCCCCGGCGTCCGGGACTCCGCGGGGAGGCGGCTCGTCCACCATCTCAATGATGTCGGTGATGTCCTCTATTTCCCCGGCGTCACGCGCGGGGCTTTCCTCGATATCGACCAGCTCATCGCTCATATCGAGGTTCATCTCATCCGCGCTCTCCATGACGGCGCGCGGAGGTGCCGGGGGCGTCTCTTCCGCCGGGTCCTTGGCGGACGAATCGCCGGGCAGCAGACCGAGTATGCGTTCTATCTCGCTCTGCTCTTCAGGAGTGTATGCCGCTCTTTCTTCTTTATCGCCCATTACCGTTCACAGTCCCGAGGCGGATTGTGCGCCGTTCGCCGTCGCAAGCGCGGGTAACGCCGCCCGCACTCAAGAAGCGACATAATTCAGAAGAATCCATCGTTTCATAAAAAGCAATTACTTTTCATCCCGCCGCGCGTATTATGCGGGAGGCCGAAAGTGTCGGCCTCCCCGTGGTTTTCGATTTCTTGATTCCGTTCATCTTTAGGTTAAACCTGCCGCAAATCTTATGGATATCGGGTTTCCCCGTCTGCCTCCGGGAAACCGGCTTTATTTCCCGGTTTTACAACAACTCTGTTAATATTTTCACTATAATTATCGACATAAGTAATATATCGCTGAAACTCATTTTGGCACAGAGGTCCTCGCCCATGGGATTCCGTACGATCTTCGCGTTCCTGCCCGTTCTCCTCACCGCGTTCGGCCCCATGGAGGGCCCTCCGCTCGGAGAGGAGAACCACTACAATCTGCGCTTCCTGCACGACTCGCGGCCGCCCGTCGAGATGAAGCTGGTCAGGTACGACATCGCGCGGCAAAGACAGGTTGTTGAACGGGGGATCATCCTTTCGTATAAAAGCCGTACCGCGCACCGCGTACTGCTCGCGGGCGATTTTTCGAACTGGAAACCGCTCGCGATGGAGCGGGGCCAAAACGGCGTCTGGTACTATTTCGTTACCGCGACAGGCCCCGGAGGGCACCTGCGCTACAAGTTCATCGTGGACGGCGTATGGGTGCACGATCCCCGAAACCCCGTAAACGACGACGACGGCATGGGCTCGTACGTATCCATCCTGCCTCCCCTCGACGCCTCTGAAGGGGTGCAGCTCAGCTATCGCGCGCTCGGCGACAGAACGGTCGAATTCAGACTGCACCGTCCGAAGGCACGGACGATATGCCTGATCGGCGATTTCAACAACTGGAACCCCGAAAACGACCCACTCTCCCGTGGCCGCGACGGAGTATGGAGGCTCCGAAAAAAACTCTACCGGGGCAGTTTCCGCTACTGTTACGTGATCGACGGCGAGTGGACGGTCGACGTCTACAACAGTGAGACAGCGTCGAGCGATACCGGCCAGGTCTGCTCGCTGATACGGATCGAATAGGCACCGGCGCTCAGGGCGCGTACGCGCAGCGGCGCGCAATACAGCACTCTTCGCACAACGGCGCCTTTTTACAAACGAATTTTCCGTGATGTACAATGAGGGCATGGTACTCGTTGTACTCGCAGACGCCGCCCCTGAACCGGCGATGAAACAGCCGCTGGACCTCGTCGTAGGCCTCATCTCCGCGGAGAATGCCGATCCTGCCGAAGATCCTGAGCGTATAGGCATCGACGACGAAGACCTTTTTTTCGAGCGCGTAGAGCAAGATTGAGTCGGCCGTTTCAGGGCCGATCCCGTTCACCGTCAGAAGCTCGTCCCGGAGACGGTCGGTATCGAGAGCGCGAAGGCGCGCGAACGAATAGCCGTAGCGGGCGAACCAGTCCAGGAAGTTGCGTATCTTCTTCGCCTTCTGGTTGTAATAGCCCGTGGGGCGTATGAGGGGGGCGATCGTCAGGTCGGGAGTGCGGTGCAATGCGCGGGGCCTGAGGAGCTTTTCCTCCTTCAGCCGGGCGATCGCCTTTTCAACGTTGGTCCAGGAAACGTTCTGGGTGAGGATCGCGCCGATCGCTATTTCGAAATCGGTTTCGCCCGGCCACCAGTGCTGGGGGCCGTAGCGAGCGAACAGCGCCCGGTATATCGCCGATACCGAGGTCACCGCCTCAAAAACTCATGGGCAGGCGTTTTGACTCGGGCTGGTCGACCAGGATGTCGCCGTCCTCCTTGTACTTCTTCAGGAGAAAGTGGGTGACCGTCGACTGCACGTTTTTGATCGTGGCCAGCTTTTCCGAGACGAAGAGCGATACCTGCTGAAGGGTCGGCCCCTCCACCTGCACCAGGAGATCGTAACTGCCCGACAGCAGGAACACCGAAGAGACCTCGGGATATCGGTAGATGGATTCCGCCACCGCATCGAAGCCGACGCCCCGCTCCGGGGTCACCTTCACCTCGATGAGCGCGCGCACCTGGTTGTTGCGGACCCTCATCCAGTTGACATGCGTCTTGTATCTCAGAATTATCTTGTCCTTCTCGAACTGTTTGATATATTTCGCCACCCTGTTCTCGGGCACGTTGAGCTGCCGCGCGATGTCCTCCGTCGTCAGCTTGGCGTTGGCGGCCAGTATCTCGAGGATGGCCTCTCCGGTCTCATCGGTCTTGTATGCGCGCATCGTAATCTCCTGGTACCGTCTTCTGTGTCGTGAACCGGCGTTACCGCGTGGCCCCTGCTTCCCGCGGCGGTGTGACGAAATCCGACCGGGCATGCCGTCATGGCGAGGGGCGCGGCGACGAGGCGATCTCAAAAAGCAGGAAGTTACTCCATATAGCCCGGCATAAAAGAGATTGCCACGCCCTGATAAGGCCGGGGCTCGCAATGACAATGTTTAATCCCGAAATTTATCGCATCCCCCGCGAAACACCGGAACGATTGAATTAACGCTTTACTCCTTCGTCCGTCAATAGTATTTTGCTCTACCGAAAAGAATTTGGTTGTACGGCGGCCCGGCCGATCGCCCCGTCCGGATCCGGGGTGTCAGGGGCGGTTCAGTGAACGGACTTCTAACGGCACACGGCCTTCCGAGCGGTTCGTGATGGAAAATGAACATATAACAACACTCGTCAACACCGACCTTCCGATTCGCCGCCGGTGGGGACATCATC
>JADFDB010000003.1 GCA_018263175.1 Spirochaetota bacterium | reverse complement strand
CAAGCTGGGACTTGCAATAATCGATGAGCTCGACCGGCTGAATCCCCTGTATTACGAGCTCATCGAGATGTCGTCGTCGGTTTTCGACCGAAGCCTGATCAACCAGATCGTCGAGCATCACATCAATTTCCCGCATATCGATCAAAGGGCCACCGAGATACGGGAGCCGCTCACGAGGCTTTTTAAAAAGCTCTACGTTCTGTATCCGTACAAGGAGTTCATTCTTCTCGCGTTCGATCGTGCCATCGAAATGCAGATGAGGCTTGAAAAGGGCAAGGCCTCGCTCTACGCGATGAAGCGCAAAAAAATAAAAAACGACGTGGCTGTCGTGTTCAACAGGCTCCATACGGTGCTGTACTGGCTTTTCTGCAATTACCTCGGGGAGCTGTATGCGATGAGAGATCCCGTGATTGCGCGCATATTGCAGATCGCCGATACGGAGGCGCCGGGCAGGCGCGCTCGCGCGAAAAGGCTGGATGCCCGGGCGGAGGGGGTGGACGCCGAAGAAGGGAGCGCCGGAGAAGGGAAAGAGGAGGCCGAGGAGCAGCTGCCCGAGGAGGTACGCAAGGGGCTGGCCATCATGAACGCTCTCGATCTTAAAAAACTGCGCGCGATTTATGATAAATCCGGCATTTTTAAATACGTTCGGGACAATGACAAGATACTGCTGGCCCATATCTTCTTCAGGGAATTCGACGAAGAGTATTCTTTTATCCTGACGACGAACAAGATCAAGTACAACGTACAGTTCACTCATAACGGGAAGGTCGATTACCGGATCAAGCTGTCCGACCTGTATAATGACCTGCGGCGGTGCATGAATGTCTTCAAAGACTATGCCGATGCCATCGAAAGCTACGAAAAGGCCCGCAACGAGAAACCGACCTCCAGCGCCCAGTATATCGACTACTCGAACCGGCTGACGGGGATGGACAAGAAAAAGGCAGGGGTCGGCAAAAACGTGCGGATGACGGTGCGGGCCTTCATGGAAAATGTGATCGGGGAGCTCGGCATCCTTATTGCGGACATGAACGGCGAACAGCGTATAGTGGAGAATCCCCAGGACGTTCTCGGGTTTGAGTCATCCATAGAGGGAAGCAAGAAGATGAATGGCCGGAAGATCTACGAGGCGATCATTGCGGCCTACTACTACGCTTCGGCCTTTGCCTATCGCCTGAGCCCCGGCGGGGATCTCTTCGGCGAGGAAGAGGTGAACGAGGAGGATATGCAGAAAATGGCCGCCCTTGCGGAGGAGGGGGCTTCGGAAAATGAGCGCGCCCCCGAAGGCGATGATAAAAAGGAAACCGCCGGAGGAGGGGTTATTAAAGAGCTCGACGATCTGTTTTAATATAGCTTCAATCAAAGCGCTCGCTCTGCGCGGCGATGCCGAGGTCAGAGCCGATGCCGCACTTCATCCTCCGTCATCCCCTCTATCGATAAAATTTTTTTACGTCCCCTTTCACCTTTTTCGATACTGATACGGGACTTCGCGATGCCAAGCGTTTTCGCGATGAGCCTGACGAGCTCATCGTTGGCCCGCCCGTCGGCCGGTGGAGAATTGAGGCGGGCCTTTATCTCTCCACGCTCGTCCATTGCGATGCCGCTTCGGGACGACCGGGGTGTTACCGTTATACAGAGGAGTGTGCGCGTACTCATGAGGAGAGTATCTCGGCAGGGCTGCTCCAATGGCAAATGAATTTTACGTGGTATGGGCAGTATTTCCCTGGCGGGGAGCGCGGCAGGGAGAGTATCTAAAAAGAAAGGGGATCAGCCCTTAAGGACTGTTCCCCGTTTCCCTGTTTTGATCGATTAGATCAATTGGTACATGTATGTACCGTAATGGTGACACCCCGAGGTGTCGTCGAAGAAAACACTGCGATGTTAAATCCCACGTCCTCTTCCTGATTATATAATACAAAGCCCGGCAGGCCGGGTCAAATAAATTTTAAATATTTAATAACTTTTTATAGCCGCGTCGACCGTGCTGAATATTTTGATGACCGACGAGACCTTTGTGAGCTCGAGGACCTTCTCGACTTCGTGCTGAGGCGCGGCCAGCCTGAGGCCGTTTTTAAGGCTCTGGTTGATATTGAGGAAAATGCCGATCCCCGAGCTTGTAATGAGTTTTACGTCGGAAAGATCGAGCACCAGTTTTTTGATCTCCCTGTTGAGGATCTCATGCTGCAATTTTTCCTTAAGATCGGGGACATCGAGCGTGAGCACTTCGTTCATGGTTACTTTGGCCACAAAAAGGTCGTCACCGAGGTCTTTGATTTCGAGCATTGCCGTCTCCACCGATCTTCAGTTTTACCCGGTTCCAGGTCCGGGAAACCGGCTTCCATTCTTCACTATGAACAATAGAAAGCCCGGCTGAATATTAGTAAATAACAATTTATCGGAAAACCGACAGCTCAACCGGTGCGGTCTGACGGCTCTGACGGATATAAAAATGTCCGTTTTTATAAAAAAGTGTTAACCCGACCGGGGCGGTAAAACGTTTTATGTATATGAACGATATACTTAAAGACATGCAGAGCCACCTTCCCGTGCAGAAATGCATTGCCGGCGGAAGCGTACAGGAACTTTCCGACATGGAGCTGCTCGCCATCCTTCTGGGCACGGGAACGCGTACGGTAGACGTGCTCGAACTCGCCTCGTGTATGGTTAAACAGTTCGGCGGATTGCCGGGGATCCATGCCTCGGGCCTCAGAGAGATGGCGCAGCGGCACGGCGTGGGAATGAAAAAAGCGATACGAATCCACGCGGCCTTCGAGCTGGGAAGAAGGCTGTTGTCGGTGCAGAATTCCTCTCCGATCATCGATTCGCCCGAAAGGGTATGGAAACTTCTGCAGCCCGAGATGGCCTCGCTGAAGCGCGAGGAATTCAGGGTCTTCATTCTCAACAACAAGAACAGCATATTGAAAAAGTCGACTGTCTCAGTAGGCACGGTTTCGGAGGCGCTTATTCATCCGCGGGAAATCTTCAGGGAGGCGATCCGCGAGGCGGGTGCGTCGATCGTCGTCGCGCACAACCACCCCTCGGGGGTGCTGGTGCCGTCGCGCGAGGACATCGCCGCTACGAAAAGGATCAAAGAGGCAGGCGCGATCATCGGGATCGAACTCCTCGATCATGTCATCATAGGACAGTCCTCCTACCTCAGCATGAAGGAGGCGGGATACCTGTAGGAATTGAACGGGTCAATAATGCTGTTGACGGATAAGTGCTCGGCTGCTATGTTTCGCCCCTGTCGCGATGATTTTTAAACCCCGGAAGGACGACCATGAAAACATCCTTGAGGGCGGGGGCCGCCGCTCTCCTGATTGCCTGTCTTGCCTGTTCGGGTGACCTCGTGCGCAGTGCTCGCAAGGCCCCGACCGGACAATGGATCGACCTCAGCATACCCTGCGTACTTAATGGCGAGAGCGCGACGACCGAAGTGAGGGCCTACTTCCCCGCCATGTACGCAGTGCGCGCGGGCCGGACGGTGGTGCTCCTGCACGACCATAAGGGGTCGTCGCGCGACTGGGGCGCGAACACGGACGTGCGGCGGTACGCCGATGAGTACGCAATCGTCCTTGTGTGCCCGTCGATGGGCGCCACCCAGTACGAGACGGGCTATTATGCGGAGACGCAGACCAGGTGGAACCCCGTTCCCGGCGGGAAGTGGATTACCACGGTGCTCGTGCCGTTTTTACGCGAGGAGTACGGCATCGCCCGGCACAGAGGCGCCGCGGGCATTGCAGGCATAGGCACCGGGGCCCGCGGAGCGCTGCTCGCCGCAGCGGGGAATCCTGAGATGTTCGGCGCGGCGGCAGGGCTTTCGGGATATTACGACGTCGCGGTGCTCACCCAGAACCGGGACCTGGTGTCTGTTTACGGTAAGTTTGCCGACTTCGCGGAGCGCTGGCGGCACGATGACAACATTATGGAGCTTGCCGTCAGGCTCGAGAAAACGCCGGTCTTCCTGGCCCACGGCGACAAGGACACCACCGTGCCGATCGAGCAGTCCCGCCTGCTCGGCATCCGCCTTAATCATCTGCAGAAGCGAAGCGGCGACGGCTATGTCGTCGAGTATACAGAAGTGCGTAATAAGTCCCACGAGTGGAAGCTGTGGCACGGTCTTACGGCCGACATGATGGCGTTCTTTAACACGCACCTGCAAGACTAAAGCAAAGAGGAAACGGTGATGCTGACGATTGGAATGGACATAGGATCGATCACCACGAAAGCGGCCGTAATGAAAGACAATCGCATACTTGGCACGAAGGTCATCTTTACCGGCTACCACTCGGAGAGTGCCGGCAACCGGGTGCTCGAGGAGATCCTTTCTGAGCTCGGCATCGGGCGGTCAGAGATCGACAAAATCGTCGCCACCGGGTACGGCAGAAACAGCGTGCGTTTCGCCGATTCGGCGATCACCGAAATAACCTGCCATGCCGCAGGGGCTCATTACCTCAATCCCCGCATTCGCTCCATCATCGATATCGGTGGACAGGACAGCAAGACCATCGCGGTCGACGAGTCCGGCAGGGTGAAGGATTTCGCAATGAACGATAAGTGCGCGGCGGGGACGGGACGCTTCCTGGAGGTCATGGCACGCGCCCTGGAGCTTGACCTGGACGAATTCGGGACGCTTTCGCTCCGGTCCGAAAACCCGTCGAAGATAAGCAGTCTCTGTACGGTATTCGCCGAGTCAGAGGTCATATCCCTCATCTCGAAAGGCGAGGGCCGTGAAAATATCATCGCGGGAATTCACGAATCAATCGCGGCGAGGGTCGTCGCCATGGCGAAGCGCGTGGGCGTGGTGCCGCCGATCATGATGACGGGAGGGGTGGCCAAGAACCGCGGGGTCGTGACCGCCATCGAGAAAAAGCTCGAGAGCCCCATAGAGGTCTCCGCGAACGCGCAGGAAAACGGCGCCATAGGAGCGGCCGTGCTGGCGGCGGGACTTTAGCGTCAAAGCCGCCGCGCAACGGGCGTCACTATTCGGAAGACCTCTTTTTTCCGCCTTTAAACAGCCGTTCCCAGAACGCGATCTCCTCCTTGTCGAGCCGGGGATCATCCTCTTTTTCGGGAATTTGCTCCTCGGCCCATTTCTCCATGGTCTTCGTGAGCTCTTCGGCGAACTCTTCGCTGGTTTTCACCCTGGCACGGTAGCGCGTAACGTAGCGGACGATGTCCTTGTCCGAGGTCACGACCGTGGTCATACGGGGATTCAGGTCCTTTTTAATGAACTGTTTGATCAGAAAATCTGCGCTGTACTCGAGCGAATAGTAGATGTCTATGGCCCCCGCGTGTTCGTTCTTGATTTCGAGGAGCCTTTCCTTCTTGCCGTCGAATACGATCCGCACCTTGTCCCCGGTGAGCTTTATGTATTCCTTCAGCTTTTCGAGCAGACCGCGCCGCGCATCGGAAAGACGGCCCTGGTACATGAGGCCTTCGAGGTCGGGGAATTTGTAGATGAGGTTGAATCCGTCTATAAGATAAACCATGACAACGGGCTACAGGCCTTTGACGAATTTATCAATCCTTTTCATGGCCGTCCTGATGTTTTCCATGGAATTGGCGAAGGAACAGCGGATGTGGTTTTTGCCGCATTCGCCGAAAACCCCGCCGGGGACCACGGCCACCTTCTGGGCCTTGAGGAGCTTCAGTGCGAACTCCTCGGAGGAGAGCCCCGTCGGCGAGACGTCCGGGAAAACGTAGAACGCGCCCTGGGGCGACAGGCACGGGAGCCCGGCTTCGTTGAAGCGGCTCACGATGAAATTGCGCCGCCGGGTGTACTCGGTGCGCATGTGCGCCACTTCGCGGTCGGCGTTCTGCATGGCCTCGATCGCGGCGTACTGTGAGATGGAGGGGGCGCAGAGCGCGGTGTACTGGTGTATTTTAAGCAGTACGTCGATGAGGTATTTCGGGCCGGCAACGTATCCGAGCCGCCAGCCGGTCATCGCGTGTGATTTGGAAAAGCCGTTCAGGTAGACGGTGCGTTCCTTCATGCCGGGGAAAGAGATAATGGACTGGTGCTCGCGCTCGTAGATTATCGAAGAGTAAATCTCGTCCGAAAAAACGATCAGATTGTTCTCGATGGCGATGCGCGCGATAGCGTCAAGGGTGTCGTAATCGATGCTCGAACCGGTGGGGTTGGACGGATAATTGAGGAGGATGCCCTTTGTTTTCGGCGTTACGGCTTTTTTAAGACGATTAATGTCGATCCGAAAATTCTCGTCGGCAAACGTCGGCACGGTCACCGCGATGCCGCCGATGAGGCGGATATTGGCTTCGTATGACACATAGCATGGCTCGACGATGATGACCTCGTCGCCCGGATTGACGATGCTGCGAAGCGCGATGTCGAGTCCCTGGGAGACCCCCATGGTGACGACGACCTCGTCTTCGGGGCTGTAGGAAATGCCGTGCTGTTTTTCGATGGCGGCGGTTATGAGATTGCGGAGCTCGAGCAGGCCCCTGTTGGGCGTGTAGTGGGTGTAGCCGTCCTTGATGGCGAAGATGCCGGTGTCGGAGATCCTCCAGGGGGTGACGAAATCGGGTTCGCCGACGCCGAGCGATATGCAGTCGGGCGTCGAGTAGACGATATCGAAGAACTGGCGTATGCCTGAAGGCGGAATGGCCTTCGCCGTCTCCGCCAAGAGCGATTCGGGATTTCCCTTCCTGCCGACCAGAGTGAGTTTCACGGTGTTCTCCTCGAATACATTGGCCGAAGCCATCGGCTGCGAACGAAATGCTCAAATAGAAAGTATCCCGATAATTATAGCAATACTATTTTTAATTATTTTATACCTTATTTTGCAGAATGCGATGGACGTGTTTCGTATCGTGCGGATATTGGTTTCCCCCCGCCACAGGCGGGGGGAAACCTTTCAATCCCCGGCTATGCAGCAAGGCTGCTATTCAAAATTTTGCAGAGTTCAATGGACGTGTTTCATACTGTGCGGATATCGAGTTTCTCCCCGCCTGCGGCGGGGTGGACCCGGTTTACTCGCCGGTCATGCAGCAAGTCTGCTGTTCATGTGCGATGATGAGCGTACCCCGATGGAGAGCCGGAAGAGCGGCGGGCATCCCGGGCAGGCGGCCGGAGATGGTGGTATGCTGTGTCCGGTCGTACGACAGCATACCGGGGAAAGCGCCAAACCCGGGCCTTCGCCGTCCATTCCGCGCCGGCAAAACGGTCGGGGAAGCCTTCGGACTATCCGGCGGCCGGCCGGGAGGCGTTTCCGATCACTTCGGGACCTTCTTGTAGTCCTCGAGGAATTTCGCGAGACCGATGTCGGTGAGCGGATGTTTGACGATGCTCTCGAACACGGAGTAGGGGATCGTCGCGATATGAGCGCCCATCATGGCCGCGTACTTTATGTGCAGTGGATTGCGCACCGACGCCACGATGATCTCGGTGTCGAATCCGTAGTTGTCGTATATCGTCATGATCTCCTCGACGACCTCCATGCCCTCGGATGCGATGTCGTCGAGCCTGCCCACAAACGGTGAGATATAGGTCGCGCCCGCCTTCGCCGCCATGAGCGCCTGAAGCGCGTTAAAGCAGAGCGTAACGTTGGTCTTGATTCCCTCGCCGCTCAGCGTTTTGACCGCCTTGAGGCCCTCGGCGATAAGCGGGACCTTGATGACGACATTGCCGCCGATTTTGGCGAGCTCCCTGGCCTCCCTGACGATTCCGGCCGAGTCGGTGGCGATGACCTCGGCGGATACCGGCCCCTCGATCTCGCGGGCGATTTCGGTGAGCACTTCGAGGTAGGGCCGCTTAACCTTGCTTACAAGGGAGGGATTGGTGGTGACGCCGTCGAGTATGCCGAACTCCCGCGCTTTTCGGATTTCGTTGATGTCGGCCGTGTCGATGAAAAATTTCATTTTTTACACTCCGGATATTTTTTTTGAGGCCACCCGGCTGTTCAGGGAAACCTCAATACATAGGCTTGTAGTCGAACTGGTGCATCGCGGTGATGTACCGCACCGTGCGGGTCTTCGAACGCATCACCACCGAATGGGTCTGCGCGCCGCCAGAGACGAACAAAACGCCCGGCAGAAGCTCCCCGTTGGTAATGCCCGTCGCCGCGAAGACGATGTTGCCCTTCGCCAGATCGCCGATGCCGTATATTCGGTCGAGGTCTTTCTCCCCGGTGTCGAGCACCTTGCGTTTGTCGTCCTCGTTGCGATAGATGAAGCGCGCCTGAATGTCCCCGCCGAGGCATTTGAGCGCCGCCGCGGCCACCACTCCCTGCATCGCGCCGCCGCTTCCCATCAGGATATCGATCGCCTTGCCGTCCATGGCCGTCGCGACCGCACCCGAGATGTCGCCGTCGTTGATGAGCTTTATGCGCGCCCCGGTGGCCCTGATGCTCGCGATGAGGTCGCAATGGCGCTCGCGGTCGAGTACGCAGACGGTAACGTCCTCGATGTATTTATCCTTGGCGCGCGCGACCCGCTTGATGTTGATTTCGGGGGGCTGGGTTATATCCACGACCCCCCGGGCCTCGGGTCCGACGGCGATCTTTTCCATGTAGATCTGCGGCGTGCTGAAAAGCTCGTCCTTTTCGCCGAGGGCGATCGCGGCGATGGCGTTGTTGCCGCCGTTGGCGCAGGTGGTTTTGCCGTCGAGCGGATCGATGGCGATGTCGACCTCGGAACCGGAATTGGTGCCGACCATCATGCCCCGCGCGAAGGGGCTGTCCTCATACTCGCCGCCGCTGACGATGCGCCCCCGGATCGAGACCGATGAGAATACCTGCGCCATGGCCTCGGTGGCCGCGCGGTTCGCCTGTTCGGCGTCACCTCTGCCCATAAGCCGGCTTGCGTACAGGGCGGCGGCCTCGGTGACGCGCACCACTTCAAGGGCGAGATTTCGGTCCATGTTTCCTCCGGATGGGCACTTCAGCCGTCGATAAGCGACGTGTACAGCCTAATCTTCCGACGGATATAATCAAGCGAATATTCGTTTTCCCAGGAAGGCTTTTCGAGGGCGAGCTGCCTGTAGGAGGCGAGGAGCGAGGCCCAGGTTCTCCTCAGTAAGAGTTCGTTCTTCTTAATGAGCTCGATGTTGACGATGAAGAGGCGTTTGTTGAAAAGCGAAACGAAACGGCTTCCGGGAGGGGACAGGCTCACGTCCTCGCCCTCGATTCCGGTCAGCAGGGTCTTTCTGTCACGGACCGAGTGCAGACAGATGAGCTGGTCGTTCAGGAACGATAGCGTCGCGGCGTGGGGGGAGTAAGCAAGCGAAGTATTGAGCGAAGACGTCAGAAGCGTGACGGAGGTTTTTTTCCGCACATCGTAGCGGCGCACGGAGAAGTTTCCGGGAGTCCCCGATCGAAAAGCGAGGGTGTGTGCGTCGATCCAGAAGGTCTCGGCCGCCGAGCTGATGCCGGAGATCGAAAAGGACGGGCGATCGCCGTAGAGCCGCGCGGCATAACTTCCGCCCCCGCCGCTGATGATGAGCGTGTTTCGCCGGTCCGGGGAAAGAAGGGCCATCGTTGTGCCGCCCGCTACCGTGGCGTCGGCATAGCGGCGTTTTCCCATGAGGAGTCTGGTCTGTCCGGTATCGGGATCGTACTCGGTGATCCCGGCGGATGTTTCGTAGACGATGGCCGGATTTCCCGTCGGGATGTTGAAGTCGAGAAAGCCGGTGGCCGTGGGCAGTATGCTTGTCTTCCCGCTGCGAAAGGAGTAGATGACTGTCTCGCCACCGGGAACAGGGTCTTCTTTCCGGATAAGGCGTTTGAGGGCGATAAAGCCGCCGTCGGTGCTCGCGCGTACGGCGGTGATGATACCGGGGATGCGGGCGCGCTCGGTGCGCCGCTGCCGGTCCGCATTGTACAGGAAGAGAATGTTCGCGGCGAGGCCGGGGATCTCCTGGATATAGAATATCTCCGAGCCGGACAGCCATCCCGCGAATACCACGTCGCGGTCGACGAGATGTGCCCGCACGCTCTGGTAGGCGTCGAGCTTCTGTATGGCGAGACGCCGGGCGCACGGACAATCCTTCCTGAAATAGATCTCGTCCAGGTTGATGTCCCGCGCGAAGAGCGCCGCCGGGAGGAGCAGACAGATGCAGGCTAAGAGCGGACGGAGCAAACGGTCTCTATTCCGCCGGCGGGTCCGTTTTCTCGTTCTCCACCGGATCGGCGGGTCCCTCGGCCGTTTTTTCGGGCGCATCTTTCCGGATTTCCGTCTGCGCGGCCTTTTCGGATTTTTTCCTCGGGACGGGCGGAATCACGAACTTCTGCCCGGGAAAGATGAGATCGGGGTCCTTGATCTTATCGCGGTTGGCGACATAGATGAGCGGCCACAACCGCGCGTCGCGATATACGGACAGTGAAATGCGCCACAGACAGTCCCGTTTTTTCGGATTATATCTGACGACGTATTCCTTGACCGAGGGCTGTATAAAATCGGCATCGTCGCCTCCCGGCGGTGTCGTTGTATCAATCGCGCCTTCGTCGGGTTTTTCTCCGGCGGCAAGGCGCGCCTCTTCCGCCTTCTTTTCGATGGCGATGGCCATCGCGTTCAGGATGGCGATCGCCACCCCGGATTTTTCGAGGGAATTCTGAAAGGCCCTGTTCTCGAGGTGGGTTTTGCTCTCGCCGATCAGCGAGCCCGCGCTCTGGATTTCGGTGGCGAACTCCCCGTCGACGCCGGTGTCTTTTGCTTTAAGGAGCGCCGCTTCGGCCGCGGCGAGGCTCTCGCGGGCGAGCGCCTCATAGGTCTTCTCGGAGGCCGCGGCAAGGAGCTCATCGCTTCCGGCGAGGACCCCGGCCGCCTCCTTGATCGAGTTCCGGGCGAGCGCCTCTTCGGCACTGGCAAGCTTTTCGTCGATGGCGGTAAGCTCGGCGGCGGCGAATTCCCCCCCCCGGTTCTTTTTAAGCTGGTCGGATTCCGTGCGGATGCGGTCCATCTCGCTTCGTATGCCGGGAAGACCCGCGAGGGCCTTTGTTTTCGCCGCGGCGCTCTGGCTCTTCGATTCGAGCGATGCGAGGTGGGACTCCCAGTATGCCTGTTCGGATAAGCGCGTTTCGGCGAGCTTAAGGGAATCGCCCGCCGCGGTGTATTCCTCGGGGGCCAGTTTCTCGGCGTAGAGGGCCTCGGCCTCGGCGTATTCCTTTTTCGCTTCTTCCATGGAATCGGCGGCCAGGAGGGGAAGCGATTTGGTAATGGCGGCCTCCGCCTGGCTGATGGATTCCAGCGCCGCGTCCGCGGCCTTTTTCGTATCATCGGCGAAGATGTACTCATGGCTTTGCAGCAGGGAGGCCTCGGCCTGTTTCAGTTCCTCGGGGGCGTATTTTCCGGCCTTGACCTCTATCGCGCGGTTTATGGTGGTTTTAGCCCTGGTCATCTCGCGAATGGGGACATCGAGCCGGCACGAGATCGCAAAAGCGAGGGGGAGGAGGATCAAAGAGAGTAAGGCCGTGCGTCGGATATGGTTATTTTTCATTTTATTTCCCTGTGCCTGTGAGGTGTTCGTCGACTGTCCGAGCTTACGGTAAGAAACGAAATCTTTCAAGAAAAAATTCCCGCCACGGCAAATGAATTCAGCGAAGTTGTGAATTCGATGCGGTAAAAAATAACTTGACAAATCGGGCAAAGTTTTAATTATTGGAGGCTGTCGTATGGCGCTCATTGAGGCGGGTGTATGCCATGGAGTCGATGAGTAAACGAAAAAAACGGAACGAAAAACCTGAAACGGTGCGAAGCGCAAACCCATAGCGAAAGCTATGGGTTTTTACTTTTAACGTGACGAGACGGATTGCGATGCTGACCTCGGAAGTGCTGGTGCTCAACGCGGGATTCATTCCCATCCGGATCACCTCGGTGAAGGAGGCGGTATGCCTGCTTACGTCCGAGAAGGCGGTGCCCGTAATCGAGGAAGACCGGTACGTGCGCTCTCCGTCCCTGTCGATACGCATTCCCTCGGTGATCTCCGTTGTCGGCTACAGCAGCTTCCCGAGGAAGCGGGTGGCTTTTTCCAAGCTTAACGTCATCTACCGCGACGACATGGCCTGCCAGTACTGCGGGCGCCGCTACTCGATGAAGGAGCTTACGGTCGACCACGTCATCCCCCGCAGCCGATGGGAGTCGATTACCGGCAGGGGACTCAACGACGACTTCGCGAGCTGGAAGAACCTGGTGTGCGCGTGCAGGTGGTGCAACAGCAGAAAGGGAAACCGGCTTCTGGACGAGATCGGCTGGGCGCTGCTTCGGGAGCCGTTTGAGCCCGAGTATATGCCGCACCTCGTCATATCGCACGACAAGGCCGAGAGAAAGGGCTGGCTCCCCTTCTGTTCGGTCAATGTCAAGATCATCGACGTCATACCCGACGGCGCCCGCCTGCCGTTACTGCATGCGGGAGCGCGTATAGTTTAAAAGCCCCCCCTCCACGAGGATCTCGCGCTGGCGGCGCGTGGCCTGAAGCTCGAATTCGAGCTCCTTCCCCCCGATCCGTATGCCGAGACGGCCTTCTCCCGCAATGAGCGAAAGGAGTCCCGTCGCCTCGAACTCCTGTCCCTGCTCGATGAGCTCGTAATCGTTCTCGTTCGCGAACACGAGCGGCAGTACGCCGAAGTTCACGAGGTTCGCCGCGTGGATGCGCTCGAAGGATTTAGCCATGACGATGCGGACACCGAGGTACATCGGGCAGATCGCCGCATGTTCGCGGCTGGATCCCTGGCCATAGCTGTGCCCTCCGAGGATTGCGGTGTAGCGTCCCCGCGCCTTCGCCTCGAGCGCGCGGGCGGGGAATGCCGGGTCGACGTTCTCGAAGACGTATTCGGCGTATTTAGGAATGTTGGAGCGGTAGATGAGGCGCGCGCCGGCGGGCATGATGTGGTCCGTCGTGATCTTGTCGCCAAGCTTCAACTGAACCACGCCCCTGATCGCGTCGGCGAGCGGGCCGGTATAGGGAGGGTCGCCGATATTGGGACCCCGGAAGATGGGCGTCGTTTTGCCAGACGGCGCTATAATCATACTGTCGTCGATGATGAAGGATGTCGGACCGGCCACGGCCGGGTACACGTCCGCCTTCATATCCAGAGGGTCGACGAGCTCGCCGGCGAGCGCCGAAAGGGCCGCACTCTCCGGGCTCACGAGGTACACCTGTGCGGATCCGGTGCCGGAGCGTCCCTCGAAGTTGCGGTTATTGGTGCGAAGCGACACGCCCCCCGTTTGCGGGGCCTGGCCCGCGCCGATGCAGAACCCGCAGGCCGACTCCATAATGCGGGCACCGGCGGCGATCATGTCGGCGAGCGAGCCGTCGCGCGCGATCATCTCGAAGACCTGGCGCGAGCCGGGCGCGATGACGAGGCTCAGGTCGGGATGCACCGTGCGTCCCTTGAGGATGGCCGCGACGACGGCGAGGTCGCGGTACGAGGAATTGGTACAGCTGCCGATGGCGACCTGATCTATCTTCATCCCCTTGAGTTCGGATATTTTTCGGATATTGTCGGGCGAATGGGGACAGGCGATCATCGGCTCGATCTTCGCAAGGTCGATCTCGATGGTGCGCTCGTAGCCTGCGCCGGGATCGGGCAGGACCTCGCGCCAGACTTCCTCCCGTCCCTGCGCGCGAAGGAAGCCGCGGGTACTATCGTCGCTCGGGAAAACGGACGTGGTTACGCCGAGCTCCGCTCCCATGTTGGTGATCGTGGCGCGTTCGGGAACCGTGAGCGTCGCCACGCCGGGGCCCGTGTACTCGATCATGGTGCCGACATTGCCCCGCGTCGTAAGGATCGAAAGCACCTGAAGGATGACGTCCTTGGCGCTCGCCCAGGGGCGGAGCCGGCCGGCGAGGCGCACGTTCACCACGCGGGGACAGGCAAGGAAAAACGGCCCGCCGCCCATCGCCACCGCTACGTCGAGGCCGCCGGCGCCGATCGCGATCATGCCGATTCCGCCGCCGGTCGGCGTGTGCGAATCCGAACCGAGGAGCGTCGCGCCGGGCCGCCCGAAGCGCTCGAGATGCACCTGGTGGCAGATGCCGTTTCCGGCGCGGGAGTAGTGGATACCGTAATTCGAGTTCATGGTCTGAAGGTAGCGGTGGTCGTCGGGGTTCTCGAAGCCGGTCTGGAGCGTGTTGTGGTCGACATAGGAGACGGAGACCTCGGTCCTGACGCGCGGGATGTCCATGGCCTCGAACTGCAGATAGGCCATGGTGCCCGTGGCGTCCTGCGTGAGCGTCTGGTCGATGCGTATGCCGATCTCGCTTCCCGGAATGAGTTCTCCCTCGACGAGGTGGTCTTTCAGTATCTTGTAAACGACGTTGTCGCCCATCTGACTGCTCCTCTTGCGCGGATGATCCGTTTTCGGGCCGGACGGAGCGCGGCGATGCCGCCCGCGTCCCCGTACCCGGTCCTCAGATCATAGTTCTGAGCAGGCCCGAGAACCTGTCAAGATTTTCTCGCGCGGCGGTGCAGACCGCCGCGGCCGAGACCGCCGTAAGCGGCGCCCCGGCGGCCGCGCCGCGGATGGCGGCCGCCGCGGCCGCCGGGGCGAGTGCGTCGCGCGTTCCGAGGTTGACGATGCCGAGTTCGGCGGGGGCGATGTCGCAGAGACGCGAATGGTATTCCGAGGGGTTGATCGCGACCGGGCGGCAGGCCGCCGCGCGGGCCTCATAGAGGGCGATGCCGAAGTGCGAGACGAGCACCCTGGAGGCGAGGATGAGACCGGCGTAGTCATCACGCCCGAGCGCCGTGGTCGACGTGCCGTCGCGCATGAACGATCCGGCTCCCCGAAACACGGCGAAGCGCGCGTCAGCCGGAAGCAGCGAAACGAGAAAATCAACGTATTCATCGGCCGGAGATGCACCGGCGTAGAGCGTGTAGTCGAGAGTCTTCTCGACGACGGCGTCGCCGAGTTTTTCGAGCGCAGAACGAAAGCCGTAGCCGTGAAGGAAAAGCCCGGGGTCGCCCCGGCGGGCCGGTTGAACGGGATTGGGGAGCAGGTCGATCGCGCGGTCGGCGATCTCGCGCCCGGGGCCGAGGTCGTCGACGCAGAGCACGGGGGCAGACGCTTGCAATCGGCGGATATCGTCGACGGACGAGTCGCGCATGTCGCGAACGAAGAGCGAAACGCGGCCCTCGGGTTCGGGCCGAACGTGGCGGCGCAGTCTGTCGGGAAAAAAATCGGGACAGGCGCGGGCAATCAGCGTCGCGCGCATGCCAGCAGTGCCGACGAGATGATCGAGCAGTGATGCCATCCGCTGGACGTGGCCGCGGCCGAGCGGGCCGTCCCATCCGGTGAGGATGGCGATCAGCGGATCAGGCATTCCCGCTCTCCGCGTGGTGCATGGGGCGCTGGCGTACCTCCGCGTTCAGGGCGGCTATTTCGGGGTGCTTCTTTACATACTGGATGACGTCCGCAAGGGGGAACACCTCCCCGTGGTAGAGATTTTCATAGAGGGTCGCGGCAAGCCGAAAATCCTCTTCGGTGTCGACCGTCAGGCGCAGGCCGGGGAAGGGGTTCTTTATGTTTACCGCGGGCCGCTCGATGCGGAAGAGCTCCGGGTGTTCCTTGAGGTACGGCGTTACGTGCTCGCGGTGATAGGGCTTGCTGTTCTGCCGGTAGGCCTCCTCGAGGGCCTCGCGCTTGATGATCTCCACGGCCGTGCCGAGCGGCAGATTGGAGAGTGAGCAGAGGTCGGCGGCGGATTCGAGCGCTATCTCGACGGCCATCGAGGCGTATTCGGGATCGGTGAACGGATTGTCGCCGGTGACGCGTACGATGTAGTCGCCGCCGAATTCGAGGGCGGAGAGGTAATAGCGTTCGAGCACGTTTTCAATCGATCCCACGAAGATGCCCGCGCTCATCGAACGGGCGAGCTCGATGATGGGCGCGTTCTCCTCGCCGATGCTCGTGGCGACGACGACGGTCTCGACGCCGTCTATGCGCTGGGTCCGGTCGATGACGTGGGCGAGGAGCGGAGTGCCCGCAAGCTCGAGCATCGCCTTGCCGGGGAGGCGCTTCGACTGCATCCGCGCCTGGATTACCGCGGTGACGCGCGGCTTGAGCTTTTTGCCGTTTACGACTCCATTTACAACCATTGGTTTTTTTCCTGTGAGCGTTAATTAGAGGTTGAAGGTGTACCATTCGTCGCAGGAGCGGCAATCGGGCCGGGAGGCCAACTCTCCCCTGTAGTCCTGCACGAATGATTGCAGTGATTTTTCCCAGATGGCCTGAAGCGTCTCGTCCGCGAGCGTGCCGCGGGCGAAGACGCCGTCGACGTCCTGTCGGCAGAAGCCGACGCGGCCGTCCGAGAGAACGTAGCAGTCGCGCTGAAGGTGCCAGCAGGGGATTCTGTCGAGCGGGGACAGGTCGCTGTAGCGGCGGTCCTCGATCATGCCGAGAAAGGTGTTTTGCTTCTGTAGGATGATCGGAACGCCATTCTTTTCCCAGGCATCGTAATAGCGGTCCAGGAAGGGCTCCGTTTCGTTGATCTTCAGTATCTGCACGTAGAGGCTTTCCGCTCCGCCAAGGGCCTCCCTGAGCGAGAGCACATTGCGGTTCACCTGGTCGAAGTGGTCCGATCCGTGGAGCGCCGCGTAGGTGGACGGATCGATTGCGTTAAGGTTGACGATGAAGCGGAGCCGCGCGTCGCCGGCCGAGCGAACGAAGGAGGCGAGGTTCTCTCCCGCGAGCAGTCCGTTGGTCTCGACGACGAGGTTTTTGAGGAGCGGTTCCCTGAGGGCGCGGGAGCTGAGCTCGTAGAACGAGCCGTGCATGAGCGGTTCGCCCGAGCCCCCGAAACAGAGCGAGTAGGGGAGGCCGAAGGAAGAAAGTCCCTCGAGGAGACGCTCGAAGACCGCTGGCTCCATGTCGCCGTGTTCGGCCGCGAGCTTTTTCCGGAAGCAGAACACGCAGTCGAGCTCACAGCGCCCGCTGAGCTCTATCTCGAGATATGACGGTCCGACGCAGAGCACCTGCGGGTTCGCGTTGATGATTTCGCCGATGCGCGCATACGGAGGTTTTTTACCGGTGATGGAGAGGATGTTTTCGATGACGCGCCGTTCACGCCGGTCGCCGGAGCGGAAGGAGAGCCGCTTTTCCCTGATGTCGGGGTCGCGGTAATACAGCTCCACGTCGAACTGATTGATGTTCGAGCGGACGACCTCGGAGAGCGGAAGCATGGCGGCGTTGGATTCTGGCACCGACCTGACGAGCTCGTGCGCGATGATTTCGCAGGAATAGCCGCGCGGGAGGTTCTCGGAATAGGTGAACTCGGCAAGGTAGCGCAGATGGACATCGAGCATGTCCCGTATGATGTCGGGGTCGAGAAACGGCGAGTCGGCGTAAACGAGCGCGATATGGTCCGCGCCGGTCTCGGCAAAGAGTCGTTTCCAGAAGGCGATGTCGTCGCGGTCGGTTCGTACGCGGAACCCCGGTTTGCCGGTCAGCACGCCGGCATACGACGGGGGCGCCGAGATGTGGACGCTCGTGACGGCATCGAGGACCGATAGGGCGCTCTGCAGCGCTTCGGGGACGAACTCCCCGGACACGGTGAGGTCCGCGTCGGCGAGGCCGTCGTCTATATGGAGCAGTACATCGACTCTCACCGCGGCCCCCTATGCCTTTACGTAGTCTTCCATGTAGATTCGAACCTCGGATTCCTTGCGGCGCTGAACCACCCATTTGGTGAACTGCTCGGCAAGCTTCTGCTGGAAAAGCATGCCGACGATCCTGTCCTCAACCGAGTCGAAGGTAACGGGCCGTTTGCCGAGAAATTTGACGAGATGGTATCCGAATCCGGACTTGATTGCGCCGGAGATCTGGCCGTCGCTCATACGGAACACCTGGTTGGCGAAATAGGGGTCCAGTTCCGCAAGCGACATCCACCCGAGCGCGCCGCCCTTTTTGGCGGTGCCCGGATCTTCCGAGTTGGCGGCGGCGATCTGTTCGAAGGATTCGCCCCCGACGATGCGCCGGCGCAGCACGTTGATCTCGGCGATCACCCGCTTTTCCTCGCCGAGCGATGCGTTCTTCGGGCGGATGAGTATATGCTTGACGTTGACCTCGAAGCCGAGCTTGGCCTTGTTGGCGTCGTACCAGTCCATGGCCTCCCTGCGGCTGGGGGGCGAGACGCCGATCGCGAGCGACATTACCTGCTCGGTGATGAGCGATTTCCGGACGTCTTCCCTGTACTCGTCGAAGGGGACGTTCTCGGCTTTTTCAACGCGCTTCTTGAAATCTTCCATGGAACCGATATTCATGCGGCCCATGAGTTTTTTTATATGATTGGTCACCTTCTCGTCGCTGACGACGATGGACTGCTGTTCGGCCTCCTGCAGTACGATGGAGTCCTCTATGAAGCGGTCGAGCAGCCGGCTCCGCTCGTAGGAGAGGCGGTTCCGCGGCACGTTCTTCTTCTGCTGCAGGCGGCTCAATCTTCCGGCCACCTCGCTTTCGACGATGGGCCTGTCGTTGACGACGGCGATGACCCGGTCGAAGGGCTCCCAAGAATAGGAAGCGGAGGATGAGACCAGCACGATGAACGCGAAGAGTGCGGCGTGTTTTAGTGTTTTCATTGCCCTCAGCCGGGAATAACCAGTTTTTTGATCTCTGAGCCGTTGTCGCCGAAGAACACGGACTTGAGCCGTTGGATGGTGTCGGTAAGGTCCGAGGCGTACAGCTCAATATCCCCATGGCCTCCCCGATTTTCAAGGCTTTTTTCCTTCAATATTGTGCTCACCTCGCGGGCGATCTCGATCCCCGTGTCGATGAGGTCCAGGTCGGGAAAGACGTCCGCGATGGCCTTTTTTAGCAGGGGGAAGTGGGTGCACCCGAGGATGAGGTTGCGGACCCCGCCGTCGTACATCTCCTGCAGGTAGCGCCGTGCTGCGAGGCGCGTGATCTCATCGTCGATCCACCCCTCCTCGGTGAGGGAGACGAAGATGGTGGCGTGCCGCTGGACGACGTTCATGCCGGGGGAGAGCCTGTGTATCTCGCGCACGTACGAGCCGCTGTTCACGGTGGCGCGCGTGCCGATGACGCCGACGGTGCCGCCGGATGCCCGTGCGCACGCGGCGCGGGCGCCGGCCTCGATGACGCCGATTATGGGCAGCGGGTAGTCCTTCTTTAAAACCTCGAGCGCCGCGGCCGAGGAGGTGTTGCAGGCGACGACGATCATCTTGACGCCCCGCGATGCGAGGTAGTCCGTTATCTCGCGCGAGTAGCGGATTACGGTGTCGATGGAGCGGGTGCCGTACGGGAAGCGCAGGGTGTCGCCGAAATAGATGATGTTCTCCGACGGCAGAAGGTCCCTGATGGCCTTGCAGACAGTCAGGCCGCCGACACCGGAATCGAATATGCCTAAGGGACGGTCATCCATCGACGGCCTTCCGTTCGCCGGAGGTTTTCTTTTTATAGAGCATGTACTCTATGCCGTCCACGAGCGCCTGCCACGACGCCTCGATGATGTTTTCCGAAACGCCGACCGTGCCCCAGTGCGCGGCACGGCGCTTCTGGTCGATGAGCACCCGGACCGGGGCGCCGGTTCCGGCCTTTTCGTCGAGGACGCGCACCTTGTAGTCGGTGAGCTGGATCTCCGCGATCTCCGGATAAAATTTCTCGAGCGCCTTGCGAAGCGCATTGTCGAGCGCCTCGACCGGGCCGTCGCCGTTGGCGGCCGTGTGTTCGACGGTGCCCCCCACCTCGACCCTGATGGTCGCCTCGCAGCTCAGGGCGTTCTTCTCGTTCTTTTCGGTGATAACCCGGAAGCCCTTCAGATTGAAGAACGGAAGGTATTCGCCCGTTGCCCTGCGGATGATGAGCTCGAACGAGCCCTCGGCCGCCTCGAACTGAAAGCCCTGGTCCTCGAGGGTCTTGATCTGCTTGAGGATTTTTGCCGGGAGCGTGAGGCCCTCCTTGAGCTCGATGCCGAGCTCTTTAGCCTTGAACTCGATGTTGCTCTTGCCCGCGAGCTCGGACACGAGCACCTTGCGCCTGTTCCCGACCAGCGCGGGATCGAGGTGTTCGTAGGTGGAGGTGTCCTTTTTAAGGGCCGAAACGTGTATGCCGCCCTTGTGCGCGAAGGCGTTGTCGCCGACGTAGGGGGAGCGCTCGTTGTGCGCGAGATTGGCGATCTCGCTGACGTAGCGGCTCACCTCGGTGAGGTGTCCGAGCGCTGAGGCGGCGGCGCAGGAACGTCCCATCTTGAGCACGAGGTTCGGGATGAATGAGGTCAGGTCGCAGTTGCCGCAGCGTTCGCCGTAGCCGTTCATGGTGCCCTGCACCGACCGGGCGCCGGCCATCACGGCGGCGATGGAGTTGGCGACGGCGACTCCGGCGTCGTTGTGAAAATGGACGCCAAGCGGGGTCTTTACCGACTGAACGACGGCGCGCGTGACCGCCTCGATCTCGTGGGGGAGCGTGCCGCCGTTGGTGTCGCAGAGTACGAGCATATCGGCGCCCGCCTCTGCGGCCTTTGCGATGCACGCGAGGGCGAAATCGGGATTGGCCCGGTGGCCGTCGAAAAAATGCTCTGCGTCGAGGAAGACCTCGAAGCCGAGATCCTTGAGGTAGGCGATCGTGTCGTAGATGAGCGCGAAGTTCTCATCGAGCGCGATGCCGAGCGCACCGGTGACGTGGAAGTCCCAGGTCTTGGCGACGACGGTGATGGTGTCGGCGCCGGAGCCGGCCAGCGCCTGTAAAAACGGGTCGTCCTTCGCCTTCGTGCGCGGACGCCTCGTCGAGCCGAAGGCGGCGATCTTCGCGTGGCTGATATCGGTTTTTCGAATCTCGGAAAAGAAGATGTCGTCCTTGGGGTTCGACCCCGGCCACCCGCCCTCGATATAATCGATTTTGAGACGGTCGATCTCGAGGGCAATGCGGATCTTGTCGTGCAGGGAGAACGAAATGCCGAAGGTCTGCGCGCCGTCCCTGAGGGTGGTGTCGTAGATAATGACCTGGTTTTTATCGTTTTTTGATTTCATCGCTCGATCAATGTGGGGCTTGTATCGTCCGTGAGGTCGTGTACGCGCGGGGATTTCCTGCCGTACGCCGGACCGGATGCGGACCTCCGATTCCCGTCCCGATCCAATAGTCTCCGCGAGCGTCCGGTTTCAGGGTACGATGAGTATACCGCCCTTTCAACCATTGTCACGAAAAAAGGCATGTTTGGAGAACGAACGCGATTTTTCAAGCAGTTTTTCGGCCCAGATAGCGCAGGAAGCCGTTCTCGAAAACGCCGAGGTCGCCGGTCCTGAGCCATCGCTCTTCGTCGAAGGTGTCGATGGCGTCGCCGGTCACCTTGTAATAACCGGCCATCATGTTGGGTCCGCGGGCGAGGATTTCCCCCTTCTCGGAGATGCGGACCTCGCACTGATCGAGCGGTTTGCCGGCTGTACCGAACATGAAGTTTCCCGGCGAGTTGATCGTCACGAGCGAGGCGGACTCGGTAAGGCCATAGCCCTGATATATCTGGATCCCCGCCGCATAGAAGAGCTCCTCGATCTCACGCGGCAGGGCGACGCCTCCCGAGATCAGGAAGCGCACGCGTTTCCCGACAAAGCGCATTATCTTTTCCCTGAGGATCATGGCGGTCAGCCGGTGCTGCAGGCGCAGGCCGCGCGTGTATGGACGCATCTCCCGCTTGTAGCGGGCGAGGACCTTGGCGGTATCGATCGCCCACCGGTACAGCGACTGCCGGAAGGGCGAATCGGCTGCCATGCTCTCGTGTATGGAGGCGTAGAGCTTCTGGTAGAACGAAGGCGGCGCGGTCATGCAGGTGGGCTCGACATCGAGCATGTATTCCCAGGCTCTGCTGTGGTCGTCGCAGTAGCAGTTGGCGGCGCCGCGGCTCAGGATGAAGTAGGACCAGGTGCGCTCGAACGCGCGGCTGAGCGGGAGGTAGCAGAGAGAGGTGTCGTTTTCGGTCAGGGGGAAGAGGGCGGCAAGCGCCTTGATCTGGTGATGAAAGGTGGCGTGGGTGAGGATGACGCCCTTCGGCTCTCCCGTGGTGCCGGGTGTATAGATGATGCTCGCGTAATCGTCGCTCGATGCGTGGGACAGGCGGCCCCTGACGTCTTTTTCGCGCTTCGACTTTCGCCCCATCTCGAGGAAATCAGACAGCGACTGGTTCTGCGGCACGCTCGTCCGCTCGGAAAGCCCGTTGAAAACGATGACGCGCTGAAGGTAGTCCGAGGAAAGGTAAAAGCGCATCGCCCTGTTGTAGCGCTCCTCGTCTCCGACGAAGAGGAGCTTGACGCCGGCGCGATTGATGATATATTCAAGCTGCTCGGAGGAAAAGGCGCTGAAGACGGGGACTGAAACCGCGCCGACGGCGGCGATGGCGAAATCGGCGATGTGCCATTCGGGACAGTTAGACGCGTAAATACCGATCCGGTCGCCCTCGTTGATTCCCGACTCGATGAGGGCCTTGGCGACGCTCATGATCTGTTCGCCGAGGGTGTACCAGGTGATGTCCCTCCAGCCCGAGGGCGTCCGGTAGCGCATCGCGATCCTGCCGCCGAACTTGTCGATTCGATTGAAGATCATCAACGCAAGATGCTCATTGTCCATGTACCGCCTCGATGTTCGTCAGATGACGACGCTCGATTATAATCTGAATAGCCGTACGCCGAAGCCGTCCCGACGCTTAACGGGAAAGGGCACAGCCCCTCGTTATTCACGTCCTACCGCAGTCGGCCTGATTTTTCAAGAACAATTAGCGCCCCGGGCGAAGCTCTTCCGCGGGCCGCCGCCCGCGGCGCGGAAAGAGGGCACTGTTCGGAAGTGCGGCGGCGGAGCGGTACGCCCATGGTCGTGAGATTAGCTCGGGTTTTCCATTCAACGGCGGGTTGAAGCATGGCGTTATATGCGCTCGCCGGGTCAAATATGCTTGATTTATTTCGTTTTCACGGACTTCACTATGCCATAGGGCGGCATGAAGGAGGCCTTTCCTGACAGCTAAAAATAAACATTGGTATGCGCGTCTTTTTGCGCTGCCGGGACGCGTGGTTTCCGCGTGTTTTGGAAGGGCGGGGACGATGCCGATGACCGGGGCGCTCGCGGTATATCTCGCGACGAGCGTCGTCGCGCTTCCCCTGCTGTGGCTCGCGTCTTCGCTCGCGCTGTACCGGCGGTTTCCCTCTTCCGACGAAGTAATGCTGTTATGGATCATCCTGGTTATCGTCTCACCCGCGGCGATCTGGGTATACCGCAAAAAGGCCGGAGAGATGCGGGAATCGATCGAGGATCTGAGCTACGAGATCGGGTGGAAAAACCTGATGATGGATCACACCGATGAGATCTTCATCGTACTCAACATGTACGGCCAGATAGTCGCGTTCAATCGGAATTTCGACCGGCTCGTCGACATTCCGAAAGACGAGCTTGTCGGCAAGCCCCTGCGCCGGATACTCGACCGGAGCATTCTGGAAAAGGACGCGCACCTCGGCTACCTCCTGCTCGACCGCTTCCGGGACGTGTTCTGGGGGAACGAGGCCGAATTCACCTGTCCGCTCCGGGACCATTCAAACGGCGATATACGGACCGTAAGTTTTCGCATGATTCCGATCCAGGAGGAGGGCGAGCTCCAGAACATACTCGTAACGGGGCGCCCGGTGGCGGACGATATGCTGGCGGGAATGTTTCTGGAACGTGAAACGAGCCACTATGTAATGGAGAACAACCTGGCACTGCTGTGCAGTCTCTCGTATCGACTCACGCGCAACCTCCAGCGCTACCTGAATCGCAGCCAGGTGTACCTTGTGCAGATGGCTCTGCAGGAGGTGCTGATCAACGCCGTGGAGCACGGAAACCTTGAAATCGATTTCGACAGAAAGACGGAGTTGAAAAAGAGGAAGGGCAACTACTGGGACGTCGTCATCACCGAATCGAATCAGGATTTCCTTAAAAACAGGAGGGTCTACGTGTCGTATCAGCTCGATGCAGACAAGGTAGTGTACGCGGTACGTGACGAGGGGCGGGGTTTCGACTGGGGGAAATACCTCGGCACCGCTCCGGAGGGTATCGAGGAGCGGATCTTCGAGAGCTATCACGGGGTGGGGCTGCATCTCGTACGAAATGTTTTCCAGGCCTCCTTCGACGAGGAGGGAAGGGAGGTGACGCTGACGCGCTATTTCGACAGGAGGACCGCGTAGAGGATGGCTGATGCGTATCGCAACCCGGCGCCGACCGTGGATATCATCATTGAAGCCGAGCACCCGGACGGCGGTACGGGGATCGTGCTGATACGCCGGAAGAATCCGCCGTACGGATGGGCGCTTCCGGGGGGCTTCGTCGATTACGGCGAATCACTCGAGTCGGCGGCCGTGCGGGAGGCGCTCGAGGAGACCTCGCTTCACGTGGAGCTGGTGCGGCAGTTCCATTCGTATTCGGACCCGCGGCGCGACCCGCGCGGGCACACGATCAGCACGGTGTTTATCGCGCGCGCGTCGGGCAGGCCCGTGGGGGCCGATGACGCGGCCCTGGCGGCGGTGTTCGCCCGCAGCGAACTGCCGGCCGACATCGCGTTCGATCACGGTGATATCATCGCCGACTACCTGACGCGCAGGTATTAGCGATGACGCACCTCCGGAGGGGGGGCGGCGTATTCCCGCGACGCGTACGGGAGCACGCTCCGAACAGGCGGGCATCCGCCTGATTATGGAATGAGGATGGTACGATAATGAAGACTTCCGGTTTCCTGAAGGGGGCGACCAAGCTCGCGCTTCAGGCCCTGATAAAGGCGACGAGGGCCGATATCCGTACGCACGGCGAGGAACACCTGCCCTCCGGGCCGGCGGTTTACGTCGTGAACCATTTTACGCGGATGGAGACCTTTTTTCTGCCGTATATACTCGAGAAGGCCTCCGGCATGGACCTGCTCGCTCTGGCCCACTATAGTTTTTTCAGCGGCGGATTCGGCAAATACCTCGAGAGGCTCGGCGCGATTTCGACGCGCGATCCTGAGCGCGACAGGAAGATGATCGGCGGGCTGATCCGGGGAGACCGCTCGTGTCTGATCTTTCCCGAGGGCCAGATGGTCAAAGATAAAAAGCTCGTCGAGCACGGCAAGTTCATGATCTACAACGCGGGGATCCGCCGTCCTCCCCACACGGGCGCGGGACTGCTCGCGCTCAGAGCGGAGTTCTACCGGGCCAAGCTCGCGCATTTTCTCGAGGAGGGAAACGCCGAAGCGGTGAACGAGTACATGGCGTACTTCGGCATCGCTTCGTATGAAAAGGCCATGGAATGCGCGCAGATGGAGAGCGTCATCATCCCCGTCAACATCACCTATTTCCCGATCCGGGCACGCAATAACATCGTCAACAGGCTGGCCCATCTTTTCGTCGAAAAGCTTCCGGACCGCATCGAGGAGGAGCTTGAAGTGGAGGGAACGATGCTGAGCGAGGGGGTCGATATCGACATCAACTTCGGACCGGCCATCGCCCCGCGCGCCTACCTGTCGGGGAGAGGCTGCGAGCGCCTCGTGCGCGACCGCGGCCTCTATCTCTCGAGAGACGAGATGAAGGGGACCCTTCGCTTCCGCCGCGAGGCAATCGCGCTGATGCAGCGCTATATGGAATCGATCTACGGACTGACGACCGTCAACCACGACCATGTTTTCGCCTGCCTTCTCAAAAAGTATCGGAGAAAGCGGATCGACGTGCAGGATTTCAAGAATCGGGCCTTTCTCGCGCTTAACCGGATACAGGGGCTTCCGATGCAGTCGTCGCACACCACGCTCTTCCTCAAACAGCGTTACCTGCTGACGGGCGATCCGCACAGGCGCTTCGAGAGCTTTATGGACGCGGCCAAGTCGGACGGGCTCGTGGTCGAGGAGCGCGGCGTGATCTACAAGAACCGGGAGCGCTTTTCGCGGCTTCAGGAGTTCCATGACATCCGCAGGGACAATATCGTCGAGGTGCTTAAAAACGAGATCGAGCCGCTCAGGGAGGTCTCGGCGGCCCTGAATTCGGTCATGCGCCTTCCGTCGTGCCTGGTCCGCAGGAAGCTCAGAAAGATGTTCCTCGACCTGGACCGGGACGTCTTTGAAAGCGACTATGAAAAATATTACCTCGACGGGGAGAGCAAGCCGAGGAACATCGGCAGGCCGTTTTTGTTAAAACGCTGTTTCTCCCGGAAGGGCCTTCTGCTCATCCATGGCTATATGGCGGCGCCCGAGGAGGTCCGCGCGCTCGGAGAGTACCTGTACCGCGCCGGGTACACGGTGTACGGCGTTCGTCTCCGGGGCCACGGCACCGCTCCGGAGGACCTGGCTTCCCGCAACTGGGAGGAATGGTACGAGTCGGCCAACCGGGGCTATATCGTGCTGAAAAACTCGGTGAAAAAAGTGGCGGTGGCGGGGTTCTCGACCGGGGCGGGAGTGGCGCTCTTCCAGGCGATCAACAAGGGCGATGCCTTCAACGGGGTCGTTTCGATTAACGCTCCGCTCAAGGTCAACAATATCGGCTCGCGCCTGGCCTCCACGGTGGTGCTGTGGAACAGCTTTCTCGGCAGGCTCAAGCTTGGAAAAGGGAAGATGGAATACGTAAAGAACGACCCGGAAAACCGCCACATCAACTATTTCCGAAATCCGATCACCGGGGTCGCCCAGCTCGAGAAATTCATGGATGTGGTCGAGAAACGGCTTAAAGACCTTCACATCCCCGCGCTCATCGTGCAGGGGTCGAAGGACCCGGTAGTGAACCCGGTGAGTGGCATCCAGATCTTCGACCTGATCGGCGGAACCGACAAGGAGCTCTGCAGGCTCTATGCCGAGCGGCACGGCATAGTGAACGGCGAGGGCTCGCTCAGGGTGTTCCGGCGCGTGGAGCGGTTTCTCGACGAGGTGATGGGTTGAGGTCCCGGATCAGTACCGCGTTATGACGGCCACGCCGGCGTCGATTATCAGCACCGTGCTTTCGATATCCGCCGAGTACAGGCTTTCCTGTTCGAGCTTAGCGTCCATTTTTACGCGCCCGCCGGAAACGAGCACCGAAACGCCGGTGGCCTGGTTCAGTGAATAGTGCGCCCCCAGCGTCGCGTAGAGGATCTCCATCTTTGACCGTATGCTGACATGCCCGGTGGTCTCGCTCTCCTGGGAGGATTCCCGGTAGTCGTATCCGGTGCCGAAGGTGAAGGCGAGCCCTTCCCTCACATTGAATTCGACTCCCCCCTTGAACTGCATCGAAGCGTCGGTGGTGATGGTGTAGTTGCGAGAGAACGGGGTGATGGAGTCGTTTGTGGGCGCAATGTTAACACTTGTCGATGTGTCGCGTTCCCGGTTATAGGTGGTATTGGGAAGAGTATATAAAGCCTCGAGTGCGATGCCGATAAGCGGTGAGAGGCGATGATAACCCCCTATTGCAAATTGGGGGGCCTTGGTATAATACACTTTATATGGTGTACGGTCTTCGCCACTGGGATAATAGCCGGAGTCGAGATCTTTATGATCGTAGTCGAGTGACTGATGTCGAAGCGTGACATCGCCCGAACGCAGCAAGAACCCGGCCTGTGTATTGTTCTTCCGTATCGAATAGCCGAATCCGGCGCGTGCTGAAAGCGATTCTTCTTTTTTACGAGTATCGAGAGTTGCTATTTTAACGGCGCCGTTCCAGTAGTCTTTGGTTTTATCTGTGTGTTTATATCCCCCGGTAACGATTAACTGGAAGCCGATAGAGGCGCCATTGTCGAGAGGCAGGGCGAGCGCGAGCGCGAGTGAAGGGTTGGCCTCGAATATCTTTTCCTTTTCCTTCTCCTCAAAGGTGGAGAAGTACGTGGTCTTCGTTTCCCTGAGGGAAAACAGGTCTTCCCCCATCTCGCCGATGGCGAATCCCAGCACCGCGCCTCCAAGCTTCTTCGAATACGCGGCCACGCCGCCGGCATTGACGGTCGACGGCTCCCCGACGTCGATGGTCAGCGATGCTTTATAGTCGGTGTCGGTATCCTCCATCGACCGGTAGCGGAGGTAGGCGGCGATGGCGCTGTCGGACGGCTGCAGGGCGAGCAGGGCGGGATTTCGTCCTGCGTCGAACGGTCCGTCGGAGATCACCGTTACGAGGTTGCCCATGCCGGTCCCCCTTACCTGCGCATACCCCGCCGGGGGCAGGGCGCAGAGAACGAGTGCGATGAAAAGCGTGATCTTTAAATGGTTCATCGATGTCTTCGCCTATTCATACAGGAAGGAAATGTCAACGCCCTCTTTTATCTGCATGAGTGTAATGGGGATGATGCGCGACTCATAGAGATTGGTGCTTTCAGGGACGCGGAGCGACAGTTCAACCTGCTTGCCCGTGAATTTAGGGTGGGTGAAGGTAATCGTAAAGGGGATATCCTTTTTTTCATCCATCGCCTTCGCCGCGAACTCGGGCCAGAAGTGGAAATAGCCCTTGGTCGCCTTGTTGGTCGTATAGGGATTCGTCCAGCTTTCGTCGATCATCGCGGCGGGTTTTCCCTTGTAGAGGAGCGTGACCTCGACGCCGGGGATTATGGAGAAGGTGGTCTCTTCGAGCACCTCCCCCATTATGTGCGGAAGCATGCGTTCCCGACCCGCAAGCTCCTCGACGCTCGAGGGACTCGAGGCCCGGCGGCTCTGTATGTTCTGTATGGCTTCCTGTATGAGGAAGAGAATATCGGTGCGTTGCTGGAATTTGAAGCGCGATTCGAGCTTGCCGTGTATGATGCCGCGCTCGCTGGTGATATAGCGCGCGGGGACGCGGTTGAGGACGTAGGCGATGATGTCCTGTTCGTAAATTTCGGCCTTGGGTATATCCTTATCCTTTTTGAGGACCTCGCGCACCACGCTTGTTACGATGTCTTCCATCAGGTTTTTTACCGCCATCGCCGGACTCTCCTTTTTTCTGTTTGTTGAAGGCTATCCCGATTACATCAGTAATAGTCTCGACCGCGTGAAATTTCAAGCCTTTCTTTATGTACTCGGGTATCTCCTCGAGGTCTTTTTTATTCTGGGCGGGGAGGATGATTTCCTTCACCCGCGCCCGGCGTGCCGCGATAACCTTCTCCTTGATCCCGCCCACCGGGAACACCCTCCCGGACAGCGTGAGCTCGCCGGTCATGGCCAGATTTTTTCTTATGAGCCGGCCCGTCGCGAGCGAGTACATGGAGCAGGCCATGGTGATTCCCGCCGAGGGCCCGTCCTTGGGCGTCGCGCCGGCCGGGATATGAAGATGCACAATATTGTTTCGGAAAAATTTTTCGGTTTTTTCGTCGCCGCTGAAGAGGTGCTGAACGTAGCTGTAGGCGATGTTCGCGGACTCCTCCATCACCTCGCCCATCTGGCCGGTGAGCTTGATGAGGCCGCCCTTCGCAGCGCCGACGCCGATGGATTCGATCGTGAGCGTGGCCCCGCCGTAGGCGGTCCAGGCCAGGCCGAGCGCGTTGCCGGGCCGGTCCATGCCCGTTATCTCGTCGTCGATGTATATCTCCGCACCAAGATACTCCCGTATGGCCCCGCTGTCGAGCTCGGTTCCGGGGGCTTTGCCGGTCCTCGCCGTAACGGCGGCGGTCTTGCGGCAGATGCGCTCGATCTGCCGCTCGAGGCTGCGCACGCCCGCCTCTCGCGCCCACGCGTTGATGATGTAGAGCAAACCGCTCTTGTCGATCTTGATCGAGCCCCTGGGAAGTCCGTGACGCTCGAGCTGTTTGGGGACGAGGTAGCGGCGCGCGATCTCGTATTTTTCCTCGGTGATGTAGCCGGAGAGCCTGATGACCTCCATGCGGTCGACGAGCACCTGGGGGATCGTGTCGAGCGTGTTGGCCGTCGTGATGAAAAAAACGTCCGAGAGGTCGAACGGAACGTCGAGATAGTGGTCGCGGAACTCGACGTTCTGCTCGGGGTCGAGCACCTCGAGCAGCGCCGAGGACGGGTCGCCCTGAAAGCTCTGGCCGAGCTTGTCGATCTCGTCGAGCATGAAGACGGGATTGCGCGACTTGCAGATCTTGACGCCCTGGATGATCTTTCCCGGCATGGCCCCGATATAGGTGCGCCGGTGCCCTTTGATCTCGGCCTCGTCGCGCATCCCGCCGAGCGACATGCGGAAGAATTTCTTGTTGAGCGCGCGCGCGATCGATTTGCCGAGCGAGGTCTTCCCCACTCCGGGCGGGCCCACGAGGCAGATGATCGAGCCGCGCGCGTCGGGCTTGAGTTTTCGTACGGCGAGGAATTCGAGGATGCGTTTTTTAACGTCGTCGAGCGCGTAGTGGTCGCGGTTCAGTATTTTCTCCGCGCGGTTGATGTCGAGCGAGTCCACGGTCGTCTTGCTCCAGGGGAGCGAGAGCACGATCTCGATATAGTTCCGCGTTACCGAGTACTCCGCGGAGTTGACGTCCATCATCGAGAGCTTTTCCATCTCCTCGTCGATCTTTTCCTTCGCCTCGCCCTTCAGGCCTGCATCCTCGGCCTTCTTCTTCCACTCGCGGGTCTCGCGGGCGCGCTCGTCGTCCTCCACGCCGAGCTCCGAACGGATCGCCTTGAGCTGTTCGCGCAAAAAGAACTCCCGCTGCTGTTTGTCGATCTTTTCGTTGATCTGGTTCTGGATCTTGCGTTGTATGGACAGCACCTCCATCTCCTTTTGGAGTAGGCGCAGGACGCGCTCGAGGCGGCGCTTGACGTTGATCGTTTCGAGCACCTCCTGGTACTCGTTTTTCTCGAGGTTCAGAATGGAGGTGACGAAGTCGGCGATCTTGCCCGGTTCGTCCACGTTCACCATGGTGAGCTTCATCTCCTCGGTGAAGAGCGGATTATTTTCCGAGAGCATCTTGAGCTGTGAGAGCACCGCGCGGGTGAGCGCCTTGATCTCCATGTTTTTCCGGGGCATCTCGTCGTCGAGATACTCGACGTCGGCGACGATGTGGGGCTTTTCGGAAATGATATTCTTTACGCTGAAGCGCTTGATGCTGTTGATCAGGACGTTGATGCCCCCGTCGGGGAGGTTGATCTTTTTGAGTATTTTCGCGGCGGTGCCGAGCCTGCAGAGGTCCGCCATCTGTATGTCCTCGACGTCGTCGTCTTTGAGGAGCACGAGCCCCACCGTGCGCGTCGTGCCGAGTACGCGGTCGATCGCATCGGAAAAACGCCCCTGCGATATGATGAGCGGGGTGACTATGCCCGGAAAGATCGGGCGGTACCTGATCGGGATGAGGTAGAGCTGTGGTGGAAGAATATGGTCGATCGCGATGAGGTCGCTTTCGAACAGATTGGAATCGATGTCGATCGTCGATTCATCGCCGTAGTTTTCATCGTGTATCATCAATGTTCCCTGATTTCCATCTGCCGCCAGCATCGCCCGACCGGGGCGATGCAGTCAAAGCATTTTTCCGCCTCTCGAAAACGCTTCTATCCGAGCAGCCGGAACAGCTTTTTGAGCAGGGAGACTTTATTGCCGTAGGGAGGATAGCGCAGCGGCAGATCGATCAGGTTGGAGCGCATCAGGACGCTTCGCCGGTGCGTGAACGCGTCGAAGCCGTAGCGCCCGTGGTACGCGCCCATGCCGCTCTCGCCGATGCCGCCGAAGGGCAGGTGGTGGCTCCCCACGTGCGAGACGGTGTCGTTGACGCAGGCCCCGCCCGAATGCACCCGGGCGAACAGGGCGCGCGCCGTGCGGGGCCTCCCGGTAAAGTAGTACATGGCCAGCGGACGCGGCATGGAGTTAACGAGCGCGACGACCTCGTCGAGTGAGTCGTATTCGAGTATGGGGAACAGCGGCCCGAATATTTCCTCATGCATGATGCGGTGCGTCGGGCTCACCCCGCCGATCAGCGTCGGCTCGATATAGCGCTCGTCGGAAGCGGTGCGGCCTCCGTGGATGATGCTGCCGTCGCGCATGAGCGCGGTGACGCGTGCGAAATGCCGTTCGTTGATGATGCGCGCGTAGTCGGGGCTACGGCGCGGATCATCGCCGAAAAAGTCGCGGATGGTCCTGATGAAAAGGCCGATGAACTCGTCGCGCACCGAGCGGTGGACGAGGAGGTAATCGGGGGCCAGGCAGGTCTGGCCGGCGTTGAAGAACTTTCCCCAGGCGATCCGCTTTGCGGCGGTGTCGAGCCGGGCGTCCGCCTCGACGATCGTCGGGCTTTTCCCTCCGAGCTCGAGCACGACGGGGGTGAGTTGCTTTGCCGCGGTCGTCATCACCACGCGCCCTACGGCGGTGCTCCCGGTGTAGAAGATGAGATCGAATTTTTCATCGAGTACGGCCGTGGCGGTCTCGACCCCGCCCTGGGCCACCGTGATATACGAGGGATCGAAGGTGTCGCGCACGATGCGCTCGATGAGCGCCGAGGTCGCCGGCGAGAGCTCGGAGGGCTTTACGAGCGCGCAGTTGCCCGCCGCCATGGACGCAATGAGCGGGGCGATCGTGAGCTGAAAGGGATAGTTCCACGGGCTCATGATCAGGGCAGTTCCGTAGGGCTCGCGGTAGATGATGCTTCTCGAAAGGAAGTGGATGATCGGGGTCGGGACCCGCTCGGGCCTCGCCCAGGTGCGAAGCTTTTTCACGGCGTGGTGTATCTCGGGATACAGTATTCCGATCTCACTGGCGTAGGATTCGAACTCCGATTTGTGCAGATCGTCCTGAAGCGCCTTCATGATGCCGGTCTCGGACGCGCGTATGGCCGAGGCGAGCTTTTTGAGCATCGCGATCCGGAAAGCGGGATCGCGGCTGGCCCCCGTTTCGTAGAATTTTCTTAAGCGTGAGACCTTTTCGTGTATGGCGGCATGTTCCATAATCAATCTCCCCGCGGTCTTGTTTTGAGTCCGGCAATCGTCAGAAAGTTCCCGAACATCGCGATGCTGTCGGCGTGCCGCCGATCGGCGTATTCCGGGTGAAACTGGACGCCGTAGAGCGGACGCTCGCGGTGCCGGATCGCCTGCACGCAGGCGTCGCTTTCGGCCAGCAGGCTGAATGCCCCCGGCACCTCGCCGATCGTCATCCGGTGCCGGTTGTATACCACGGGCCGCGCGCCAAGTCCACCGAAAAGGGGATCGTCGGTGTGGAGATGGAGGGGGGTATAGCCCCGTTCCTCGAAACCTATCTCCACGATATCGGCCCCGAATGCCCGCGCCATGAACTGGAAACCGCCGCAGATGCCGAATACCGGTAGCCGGGTCGTTCGAAGAAAGTCGAGGAGCCCGTTCATCTCGCCCGGGTGGTAGGCCGAAAGCTCCTGGTGATAGCCGGTGAGCACGATCGCCGCGGGCGCGTACCCCGTAAGCACGCCTTTGCCCGCCTCGCGGAACGGAACGACCTCGATGTTGACATCGGCGTGCTCTTCGACAAAGTGCCCGACGCTCCGCCACAACTGCGGGAAAGAATCGTCGGCCCCCATTTCGACGATGGCGATGGTCAGCTTTCCATCGCGGCGCGCGGGCCTCTCCCAGCAGACGCTTTTAAAAATGCGCGCGGGCATCCTCCGGAGAAAGGCCTCCAGAAAGAAGAAGGCGGCAAGCACAATCAAAGGGGTCATGGTCCGTGTATAGCGGGCGGGAATTGATATAGCGGCGGCGGCCGCCCGAAGAGCTCAGTATGAGGCCGGTTTGGGGCCGAAGTCAAGTCCAAATGTGGCGCCCGCGGTCGTTTATAACAGCCCGAGCAGGTCCAGGGGATGTTCGATGAGCGTCAGGGCGCCGGAGGAACGGAGCTCGTCGGCGCCGCGAAAACCCCACAGGGCGCCCGCCGGGAACATGCCCGCGCCCCGTGCGGTTTCCATATCGCTCCCGCTGTCACCGAGCATGACGGCGCGCCCGGCCTCGACGCCGAGTGCGTCGAGTATCTCGAGCACCTGCGCGGGGTCGGGCTTTTTGGGCCGGTCGGGACGTGCCCCCCGTACGACCGAAAAATACCCGTCGAGGTATTCCCGTATGATGGTTGTCGTGTACCCGTCGGGCTTGTTCGAAAGCACGGCCATCTTCACCCCGCGCGCGGCGAGTTCGCCGAGGAGCGGACGGATTCCGTCGTAGGGCCGGCTTGTCACGTTGTAGCGGCGTGCGTACTCGCTTTGCGCCCGCTCCCGGCAGCGGGCGACCGCCGCGGCAGTGTCGAGGCGGCCGGCTATGGCCCGCTCCACGAGGACGTCCATGCCGTTGCCGACCATCAGGCGATAGCGGTCAACCGGGTGGGGGGCAAGCCCCTCGTCCACCAGCGCGGCGTTGACCGAGTCAGCGATATCCTGCAGGGTATAGAGCAGGGTTCCATCGAGGTCGAAGACGACGGCGTCGAATTTTTTTATTTCACCCATGCCGGGGAGGTTGCCGGCGCGAGGCGGTGCTGTAAAGTATATTTTCCCGGCGGCTCCGCACGCCGAATGCGCGATGCTCGCGGCCGGAGAGGTTTTGTTTTGTACCATATAGAGCCGCCAATTCAGGTTGACAGCACTGACGCGACCATCGTACAATACCCGTGCCGTGTTGCAGGTATAAATAGCAGCCGGGTGCCGACAGCCTGGAACGCGCTCCATCTGCGGAGTGAGACACCCGTTCATCCTTATGATACAAGGGGTTAACCGATGGCCCGTGAAAGCTTCCTGAAGCGTTTCTTCCTTTCGAGATATAACGATGCGCCGTTTTTGATACAGAAGAAGGCGCAGACGCTGCTGTATTATACCATCTCGCTCGGCATACTGGTGTTAGGCCTGTCGGGCGTGTTCGCCCTGCTCCTTCCGGAGATACTGGTGCAGGCGAACGCCGTCATCTTCGCCGTGGCGGGCGCCGCCGTCATCACGCTGATCCTGCTAAAAACGGGGCACTACCACGGGGCCGCCAACCTCATCACGGCGGTCGCCTCGCTTGCCGTGACGGCGGGGCTTTTCGCGAAGGTCAACCGCGACGCCTACGCGGGGTATGCCACCTTTATCTACTTCATGATCGCGCTCATCGTACAGGCGATGCTCTTCTGCGAACGCAAGTGGATCTTCGGCTTCACCGCGCTCTTTCTCGCAAGCGATATATCCTTCTTTTTTCTCGTACGGGACAAACTCGATCCGATAAGCCTCAAGGCCGCCAAGGTCGGCATGGTGGACAGCAGTTTTGTCATCATCTTTACCTTCATTCTGTCGTATCTCGTTCTGCGCATCACCGAGCAGGCGATTGAAAAATCCGACGAGGACCGCAGGCAAAGCGAAGAGAGCTACGGGAAGATAGGCAACCTGCTCGGGTCGGTCCGCGAAACCTCACAGCGGCTGGCCGATTCGGTCGAGGATCTTTCGTCGACATCGAGCTCGTTCTCGGAGTATTCACAGAACCAGGCGGCGTCGGCCGAGGAGATCATGGCCACGATCGAGGAGGTGTCGGCCGGTGTGGACCAGGTCGCGCTCCGCGCCGGGGAGCAGTTTCAGAGCCTCTCGGCGCTCGTCGCCAAGATGGACGAGCTCTCCAGGACCATCGACTCGATGGGGACTGACATCTCCGAGGCGGTCATGCTGACGGGTAATATCGCCGCCAACGCGAAGGAGGGTGACCGCACGCTCGGTGACATGAGTGGCAGCATGCGGAAGATCGGTGACAGCTCCAGGGAAATGACCGGGATCGTGGAGATCATCAACGGGATATCGGACCAGATCAACCTGCTCTCGCTCAACGCAACGATCGAGGCCGCGCGCGCGGGCGAGGCCGGAAGGGGATTCGCGGTCGTCGCCGACGAGATCTCGAAGCTCGCGGACCGGACGGCCGACAGCCTCAAGGAGATCGACCGGCTCATAAAGGGAAACAACAACGAGATCGGAAACGGCATGCGCAACGTCGATGAAACGGTGGCGGTCATACGGAGCATCATCGAGGGCGTGAACACGATAAGCACCATGATGGAGTCCCTGACCGGGCAGATGCGTGAACAGCAGGCGATAAACGTCGACGTGAACGCGGAGGCGGCCAAGGTAAAGCAGCGCTCGGATGAGATTAAGAACAGCACCGAGGAGCAGAAGACCGCGGTTACCGAGATCGTGCGCTCCGTGGCGAGCGTCAACGAGCTCACCCAGTCCTACGCGGCGGGAGCGGAGCGGCTGTCGAAGAGCGCCAAAAACGTCGAGTCCGTCGCCGATTCACTCAAGGAGCAGGTACTGGCCCAGGAGTAGCGGCAGGCCCTCATTCCCGCGTGAGCGCCGTTATGAGTTCGGCGCTCGACGAGTGGCGTTCGATGAGCGCCGCGCGTACGCCGATTTCGAAATCGCCGAAATCGAATCCCGGCGCCACGGTGGTCCCGAGGAGCGCATACGTACCCCCCGGCACGAGACGCGCTCCCTGCCACACCCCGGCGGGAACGACCGCCTGCGGCGCCATGCCCTTCGCGAGGCCGGAGCCCAGAAGAATGATTTCGCCCCGCCCATCCGGATGAAGCTCGAGCAGCTCGACCGGGTCTCCCAGGTAAAAATGGAAAATCTCGTCGCTCGACAGCCGGTGCATCGATGAAAAGCTGTCGGGCGTAAGCAGGTAGTAGATGGCCGTGCCGAACGGCCGGTTCCCGCCGTACCGCGACGGCAGATGAGCGCGCGCGACCGATTCGCCCGAACGATAGGTCTCCGTAAAATAGCCCCCTTCGGGGTGTGCTTCGAGGCGCAGCATGCTGATTATTTCCCCGGCGGTCATCGATCGGAACCTCCGTGTGAAGTTGGGCCGGGACATGCCTCTCCCGGACGCCTGTGAGCGTAGGCCCGCATGTTTTGTGATTGCAAGTCTTTTCGGCGGTGGACGATAGTGATTTCATAAACAGACTTGTTGCGAATCCCGGGATATCGGTTTTTCCCCGCCTGCGGCGGGGAAAAACCGGCACTGGTTCCAGGTTATGCAAAAACTCTAATGGGAATTTTGAGGAGGCCGCCGATGGGACGTCCCTTCCACACGCTCTCGTACAAAAAGCCCGCACGGGAGGGCTTTGCGGTAATTGCACACCGCGGCGCCTCGGCCTATTTCCCGGAGAATACGCTGCTCGCGCTTGAAGGCGCCATCGACATGGACGCGGAGATGGCCGAGATCGATGTGCTGCTCTCGCGTGACGGCGTGCCGGTCGTGGTGCACAATGAGCACATCCGGCGCGCAACGGGCGGCAGCGGCCGGGTTGCGCATTATACGCTGGCCGAGCTCAAACACTTCGATTTCGGCTACCAGTTCAAAGCCGCACGGGGCGAGCGCATTCCGACGCTCGAGGAGGTGCTGGAACTGTGTGCCGGCCGGATCGCGCTGAACATCGAGATAAAACCTGGAGCGGTGCAGGACATGGTGCTCGGTGGGATCGAGGAGCTCTGCGTCGACCTGGTCTACCGGCATGGGATGGAGGAGCATGTGGTCTTTTCGAGCTTCGATCCGAGGGCGCTTTTGCACTGTAAAATCATCGATCCGTCGGCGGCGACGGCGGTCCTCTATGATGACCGCTTTTATCTGCGCACACAGACGCCGGCGGCGATCGTGGAGCACCTCCGCGCGGATGCGTTCAACTGCGGGAAGGACGAGATCCATGCGAAATGGATGGCGGACTGCACCGCCCATGAGGTGCCGGTGAACATCTATGCCGTCGACGATGAAAAGACGATGCGGCGCCTCATCGCAATGGGCGTCGGCGGCATCTTTTCAAACCGTCCGGATGTTTTAAGAAAAACGGCGCTCGCGGCCCCGCCCCTTAAACCGCCAGGGCCTCCTTCGCTTTCTTCCCGAGCGACCTGAAGTGCTGGTACGAGACCGTGAGCGCCCGCGTGGCCTCTTCGGGTGATTCGAAGATCGGAAGATTGAACTCGGTCCGGATGGAGAGAATGCGCTCGATCGCGTTCGGGATGTAGATGGCGGCCGGCTTGTCGTATTTTTTACAGATCTCCCCGAGCTCGCAGATTGCTTCGACGACGACCTTCTGCCACACGTTGGGGACGGCGAGAAGCCCGTCCACCGAGTCGGACGAGAGGATCGCGTCCCAGATGTCGATGAAGGTCTGTTTGCCGAGCGTCGGTCCAAGGTCCACGGGATTGGAAACGTTGAAAAGCTTGGCCGTGGAGCGCAGCCGCTCCCTGGTCTCCTCGGAGAACGACGCCATCTCGAGGCCGCTTTCCACAATGAGGTCGGCCGTTATGCCGCCGAAGGCGCCCGAGTTCGTGAAGACCGCCACGCGCCTGCCTTTCATGAGCGGCATACTGGTGAAGATCTTCGGAAGCGTGTACAGCTCGGAGATCGACTTGAGGCGCACGATCCCCGCCTGTCTGCAGGCGCTCTCGAATATGACGTCGTTATTGGCCATTCCCGCGGTGTGGGACATCGCGGCCTTCGACCCCTCGCCGGTGCGGCCGACCTTGTAGACGAGCACGGGCTTGCTCACGCGCTTTGCCGTCTCGAGGAGTTTCCGGCCGTTTTTGACGTTCTCGAGATAGAGGCAGATCACCTCGGTGTTGTCGCCGTTGAAGTATTCGATGAGGTCGGCCTCGTCCACGTCCTCCTTGTTGCCGATCGATACCATCTTGTTGACGTTCGTGATGTCCTTGCGGAACGAGTCGATGATGAGCGCACCCACGCCGCCGCTCTGGATGACGTAAGAGATGGAGCCCGGCCGGTCGAAAACCTCGTCGTACATGCCGGGGATGATGCCGAAGAAACAGCAGAACTTGTTGTGGGCGTTGATTGTGCCCAGGCAGTTGGGGCCGAGGAAACGCATGCCGTATTCCCCGGCGTATTCGCTTACCTCTTTCTGAAGGCGTTTCCCCTCCTCTCCCGCCTCGGAGAATTCAGCCGTCTCGATGACGAGGTGACGGATTCCCTTTTCCCCGCACTCTTTGATTACGGCGGGGGCTACCCTTGCCGGCGCGAGTATGACCGCAAGCTCGATCTCGCCGGGTATGTCCAACACCGATTTGAAGCCACGGGAGCCGTGAACATCCTCGCCCTTCGAATTGACGACGTACAGATCGCCCTTATAGCCGAGATACCCGAGGATGTTCGAAATCGTCGCGCCGAGGTTGAAGGGAGAGTTCGATGAGCCGATTACGACGACGGATGAGGGGTTGAAGAACTTGTCCATGGAGCGCTCCCTGATCGATGATGTGGCCGGATTGGATCAGTGCCGGGCACGTCGGCGGCCCGTTTCCGACAGGGCAGCTTTTATACGAAATTTAAAGCACCTGTTTGTAATTACAACGAAAAAATAAATTAAGATGTAATAATGAATAATTACATATAGTATTTTTTGTATATTAGACTTGTTTCATATCTCGCGAATAGCAGGTTTCCCAGTTATGAAACAACTCTATTGATCGCACGGTGTATGACTCGGGGATGACCGGTTTTTCTCCCGCCGTTTGCAGTGTCATTGAATATTTATAAATTAATGGCCACTTTCGATTGACAAATTCTAAAATAATCTCTACGCTGCGCTCCCTCCTTCTTAATAAAGATAGCGGCCGGAATTGTCGCAATACGGGCGCGCGAGAAGCGGATATAACTACCGTCGGTGCGAGGCAAGGTCATGTTTAACAAGGAATATGAAGCGATGCAGGTGTCAAAGCTGAGAGAGGTCCAGCTCGAGCGGCTGCGATGGTCGGTGAAGCACGCCTACGACAATGTCCCTTTCTACCGGCAGTCGTTCGATGCCGCGGGCTTCAAGCCCGAGCAGATACAGTCGCTCGACGATCTGCGACGGGTGCCTTTTTTAATGAAGCAGAACATGAGGGACGCGTACCCCTTCGGGCTTTTCGCGGTTCCTATGGAAAAGGTCGTTCGCATACATTCCTCGTCGGGGACCACCGGCAATGCCACCGTGGCCGGCTATACCAGAAACGATATCGATATCTGGGCCGAGGTGATGGCGCGCACGATAGCCTGCGCGGGAGGCTCGTCGAAGGACGTTGTCCAGGTCGCCTACGGTTACGGACTCTTCACGGGCGGGCTGGGGGCGCACTACGGGGCCGAACGGATCGGCGCGACCGTGGTCCCCATCTCCGGCGGAAACACGGAGCGCCAGCTCATGCTGATTAAGGACTTCGGCACCACCATGCTCGCCTGCACGCCGAGCTACGCGATCAACATGGCCGACCACGTCGAGAGGAACAGGCCCGATTACGACTTCCGAAAGACGAAGCTGCGCGCCGGCATCTTCGGCGCCGAGCCGTGGACCGAGCAGATGCGCTCAGAGATCGAAACGCGCATGGGCGTTGAGGCATTCGATATCTACGGGCTCTCCGAGGTCATTGGCCCGGGCGTTTCATGCGAGTGCAGCGCCAAGTCGGGCCTGCACGTCTTCGAGGACCATTTTTACGTCGAGATCATCGATCCCGAAAGCGGCGAGGTGCTTCCGGAGGGAGAGAAGGGCGAGATCGTCTACACTTCCCTTACCAAGGAGGCCTGCCCGGTAATCCGTTACCGTTCGCGCGACATCTCCAGGCTCTATCGCACGCCGTGCTCGTGCGGCCGGACGCTCGTCAAAATGGAAAAGGTGACCGGCCGTTCCGATGACATGCTCATTATCCGCGGCGTCAACGTGTTCCCGAGCCAGATCGAGGCCGTGCTGATGGAGGTGGAGGGAACCGAGCCGCATTACCAGATCATCGTGGACCGCAAGGATGCGCTCGACGATATCGAGGTGATGGTAGAGGTGAACGAGAGGATTTTCTCCGACGAACTGAAGGTGATGAACCAGCTCGCCGCGCGCATCAAGCAGCGGATGCAGAGCGTGCTCGGGGTCTCGGCAAAGGTCACGCTGGTAGAGCCGAGGACACTCGCCCGCAGCGAGGGCAAGGCGGTCAGGGTCATCGACAGGCGCAAACTGAAGTAGGCCGGGGCGCGCGAAGTGCGCGGATTATCATAGAAAACGGAGGCGGTTATGAACATCACTCAGCTTTCACTCTTCCTCGAAAACAAGCCGGGCAGGCTCCAGAGCGCGCTCAAGGTGCTGGCCGGGAAAAATATCAACATACGCACGCTCACCATCGCCGAGGTCACCGATTTCGGAATCGTCCGAATGATCGTCAACAATCCCGACGAGGCGGCGAGGGCCCTCCGGGAAAACCACTTCACCTGCTCCACGACCGAGGTGCTCGCGATCGAGATATCGGACGAGCCCGGGCAGCTCGAAAAGGCGCTCGAGGCCTTCTCGCGGCATAAGTTGAATATCGAGTATATGTACGCGTTTACGGAAAAAAGAAATGACAGGGCCGTCATGATTTTTAGATTTGATGACATCGAAGCGGCCAAGAAGGCGCTCGCCGGCGAGGGGTACAAGATCGTGAAAAAAATCGACATTATCGGAGAATGACCAATGCCCAAGAAGCTAATGCTGGGAAACGAGGCCATCGCGCGCGGCGCATGGGAGGCGGGCTGCACGGTGGCGGCCGCGTATCCGGGAACGCCGAGCACCGAGATACTCGAGGTAATGGCCGCTGACTACCGCGAGATCTACTCCCAGTGGTCGCCCAACGAGAAGGTGGCGCTCGAGGTGGTGGCCGGGGCCTCGGTGGCCGGGGCCCGCTCCATGGCGGCGATGAAGCACGTGGGGCTGAACGTCGCGGCGGATCCGCTCTTTACCTTCTCGTACACCGGGGCCAACGGCGGCTTTGTCATCATCAACGCGGACGACCCCGGCGCATGGAGCTCGCAGAACGAGCAGGACAACCGGCATTACGCCCGCGCGGCCAAAGTCCCGATGATCGAGCCCACGAGTCCCGCCGAGGCGAAGGAGTACACGAAAATAGCGTTCGATATCTCCGAACAGTTCGACCGGCCCGTGATCGTGCGCATCACGACGCGCATCGCCCACTCCCAGGGAGTGGTGGAGCTTGGCGAGCGCAAGGAAAATACGCTGAAGCCCTTTGAACGGAATCCCCAGAAGTACGTGATGATTCCGGCGCACGCGCGGCCGCGCCACCGCTTCATCGAGGAGCAGATGGTGAAGCTGAAGACATTCTCCGAGAACTCGCCGCTGAACTCGATAGAATGGAAGGGCAGAAAGCGCGGCATCATCACCGACGGCGTCGCCTACCAGTACGTTAAGGAGGTCTGTCCCGAGGACTCCGTTCTGAAGATAGGCTTCATCTGGCCCCTGCCGGAGCGGGTGATACGCGAGTTCGCTTCGGGCGTCGAGGAGCTCTACGTCGTCGAGGAGCTCGATCCGTTTATAGAGGACTATGTCCGCGCGATGGGCTTCAAGGTGACGGGGAAAGAGCTCATTCCGATCCTCGGCGAGCTTACTCCCGAGATCGTGGACATGGCGCTTAATAAAAAGAGACCGGCCGCCGATATTCCGGCCTATACATCGAAGATCCCGGGACGGCCGCCCGCGCTCTGCAAGGGCTGTCCCCACGGTTTCGTCTTCGAGGTGCTCAAGAAGCTCGACGTGGTCGTCAACGGCGACATCGGCTGCTACACGCTCGCGGTGCTGCCGCCCTATTCGGCGATGCACAGCCAGGGCTGTATGGGCGCGAGCATCGGCATGCACACGGGATTCGAGAAGGCAAGGCCCGAAATGGCGGGTAAATCGGTCGCCGTGATCGGCGACTCGACCTTCATACATTCAGGCATAACGCCGCTCATCGACCTCGTCTACAACAAGGGGACCGGCACCGTGCTGATTCTCGACAACCGCGTGACCGCCATGACGGGCCACCAGGAGAACCCGGCCACCGGCCATACCCTGATGGGCGAAGCGACCCACGAACTCGACCTCGAGCTGTTGTGCAAGGCCGTGGGCGTGAAGCGGGTGCGAAAGGTCGATCCCAAAAACATCGAAGAGTTCGAGCAGACCGTGCGCGAGGAGCTTGCCGCGCGCGAGCCCTCGGTGATCATCTCATCAAGAAAGTGCATACTGACGAAGTGAGGCCGCTATGAAGAACGTTATTTTCGCGGGGGTTGGCGGTCAGGGAGTGATCCTCGCCAGCAAGATACTGATGGAGGCGGCGATGGCCGCCGGCTACGACGTAAAGGAGTCGGAGGTGCACGGCATGGCCCAGCGCGGCGGGAGCGTCGACTGCCACGTGCGCTTCGGCGAGAAGGTGTACTCGCCGCTCATCGAGAAGGGGACGGCGGATTTCGTCGTATGCCTGGAGCTCCTCGAGACCATGCGCAAGCTCGAGTACCTTAAAGGCGATGGAATGATCATCGTCAACCGCGAGAAGATCGATCCCGCGCCGGTCGCCGCGGGGCTCGAGCAATACCCGGCCGACATAGAGGACTGGCTGAAGGCGAACGTTAAAAAGCACCTTGTGCTCGACACGAAAGCGGCCCTGAAGGAGGTCGGAAGCGCCAAGGCACTCAACATCGTGATGCTCGGCGCGCTCTCGAACTACCTTGAGTTTACGGACGAGCAGTGGGCCGCCGCGATACGCGCCCTGGTGAAGGAAAAATTCGTCGACATGAACCTGAAGGCCTTCAATCTGGGGAAGGGACTGGCGGCCTGAAGAAGATAAACGGCCGCGCACCACGAACGAGAAAGGAAACGCGAATGAATCATTCCGGAATTTTTAAACGCTCTGTCTGCATACCGGCCCTTGTGGCCGCCGCGCTCGCGGTCTCCTGCTCGACCTATTCCGTGTCGAAGGAGATGTCGAGCGGAAGCGCTCTGAAAAAAATGAAGAGCGCGTGCATCGTCCTTCGTCTCTCGAAAAAGAGCAAGATTGGCGGGGACGAGCAGACAAAAAACCTGACCAACTGGCTCGCCGCGGCAAAGCCGCTGAAGAAGCTCATAATCGTCCAGTCGTGCGGGGAGAACGTGTGTTCGTTCGGCGAGGAGGATGAGCGTTTTTATCAGACCGACGGGGACGGCGGATTCCTGAAATTCAAGGCGACCGGGGTGCTGAACGAGTTCATCCGCGCCAACGAGACCGAGCTCCGGCGGATCGTCGCCGAGAACGACTGCGATGGGATCGCCATCTACGAGGTCTATGGGGTCATCTCGCTCGAGATGCAGTTTTTCGATTTCGACTCGGTCCTCTGCGTGCTCGACCGGGAGCTAAAGGTCGTGTACCTCGACCGCCAGCACGATTCGTTCGAGGTGAACGAGACGAGCGCCGCGCGGCTAAAGCAGCGGTTTATGGACAGGGCGAGCGAGCGTCTGGTACACACCCTCGACGACCTGGATTTTCTGCGGCGATAGCGCACATGCGTTCGCCCTGTACTCCCGGCACGGAGCGGCCGTGCCATTACCGGGAGCTTTTCGTCACATCGAGCGGGGGCGTTTATCCCTGCTGCCTTACGTGGAACGTCCCCGCCCTCCGCATCGGCCATATAACCGACCGCGACCTCGAGGAGCGCATACGCGCCTTCGAGGGGACCTGCCGCTGCGCCTCGTTTACCCTCAGAAAAGGCGGTCCCTCCGATCCGAGGGACTACAAGCTGAACGTCGAAACGGGCCTCGCCTGTAACGGACGCTGTGCCATGTGCTGCGTGGACGCCCCCTCGTCGCGCGGGGGATATGAGTACTACGCCGACCTCGAGCGGCTCATCGCGGGCCTTCCGTCGATCAACCACATAGTGGTACAGGGGGGCGAGGTGCTCATTCAGAAGCGGACCATGGAATGGCTGCGGGCGCTTGCGGCCAGGCGGCCGGATATCCCGCTGGCCCTGATCACGAACGGGAACGTGGACGAAGGCATGCTGCCGGAGGTTGAATCGCTCTTTTTTAACGTGCTGGTGTCGGTCTACGGCTTCCAGGATGAGACCTATCGGCGCATCACCTGCATGGAGCTCGAGAAGACGCGCCGCTTCGCCACGGAACTGGTGTGGCGGAAGAAGACGACCGCACATCTCAAATACCTCGTCACGCCCCTCAACCTCCATGAGCTTCCGCTCTTCCTGCGCTGGGCCGCCTCGCTCGGCCCGGAGACGATCTCGGTGATCGATGCGAACACCGCGCGGTACATCAATCGGGCCACCGAGGACCGGTTCTGGGACACGGTGATAGTCCGGACTGGTGACGCCGTTCGCGGGGAACTCGCGGCCTCGGCGGAGGCGCTCGCCGCCTCGGGCACCATCGTGCTCATCGACGCATTGTCGCGGGAGATGTTCGGGCTCGACGAGGGCTTCGTCGCGAGGGCCGGACTTTCGGAAACGGTGCTTCCGAACCCCATGGTGGGATAGAACGCCTTGGAGACGGCGGGATTCGAACCCGCGTCCTGCAACACACACCTGCAACGTCTACATGCTTGTCCCCTTCATTTGATTTAAGTCCTGATTCCGGGAAGGAGCGCCGTACTCAGGACCGGGTTCCCTTTGTCTTCGCTCAGGCGCTGGGAACGGGTGCCATCGCTATCCTCTGTTTCTTACGCCGCTCAAAGCCCCAGAGGAGCAGATCCATGAGCGACGCCCGTGGGTGTTAAGCCGCGAGAGCTAATTCGTTGTTTGCGTTTAACTTTATTCCGCCACGATTTACGAGACGACGGACGCTCGGCATGCAGTTACAGACACATCATTGCAGTCGAAACCATATTCGTCCCCTGCACCGTGCAATATAGCACGGGGCGGGCGCTGCGTCAACAGGAATGTGGGGAATTGGGTAGAACGGAGAATATTTCGTTGTACCGGTGGTACGTCATATCGCTGCATCACCGCCGAGGGGCCTCATCGCGTCCACATCGGTCGTCTTCCACGCCCGAACACAAGCCCCCGGCGCACCGCGCCACCCCCGGAGGGGGTTGTCGTGGGAATTCATCGGTTTTATATCACCGTATTTTCCGGTAGAGCTGTTTTATACCACGTCTGCCTGAACGAAAAGGGTATGCGGTTTATTGCCATGCAATTGGAATATGGTATATAACGCAGTAATTATCAGAGTTGTTTCATGGCTGGGAATTATATCGGGTATCCCCCCGCCCGCGGCGGGAGGATACCCGATATTCACAAGAGATGAAACAAGTCTATTGACTTTTTTATAATAGTCGTCAAAAGTCTTGTTTTTGGAAAGCACCTGCTGCGGACATTGAAATTGAAGAAGGATCCCGCGATCAATATGAGAAATTTAGTGTCACAAGCGATTATTGCCGTTATATCGGCGACCGTTGAGATGACCCCTAGAGATCGGAAGTACTATGGGTATGATTAGAACAGATGGATATTCTCATCTTCCAGTTCTTTAAAATCAAAAAGCCCATTGCGCAGCGGCACACGACGTGTCGCGGGCGAGGATATTCCACGGATGGATTGTCCGCAGCCCTGGAGGAGGGAAGAGGGAAAACCGACAAGACAAGCCGAGCGGCGTCTGAGCGGGGCTTTCTTTGGTTACTTTCTTTCGCCCCACGAAAGAAAGTAACGGAGTTCTCTTTTCCAGGAGGAGATACATGTTAGTCGCAGACGAGCCTGACGGAAAACAGCGTAGCAATAATTAAAAAAGGTCAATATCGTCCGGGTGCGCGACGGCAAGGAAGCGTTCGGCGGCTGTGCCGGCTACGGCTGCGCCACGGCCTTCGGGCAGGGGCTCGACCCCTTCAGGGACATGGACCCGTACTGTTTTTATGATAAATCCCCTGAGTGACACGGTGCGTACCGGGCGGGCCGCGTCCGCAATTACCATCTTGTCTTCACCCCTCCTCTTTCACACCCAGCCACTCCCGCAGGCACCGCGCGGCCTCTTTCGGCGCGAGCGGCGCCTTCCCCGTGGAGTAGAGCCCGATGCGCATAGAGATGATGCTTCCGTTCGCCCAGGGCCACCAGGCCGCGAGCAAAATAAAGTCGCCGTTCGCCTCGGAGGCGAATATGAGCTGGCCCGGCCGGATCTCGAAGGTCGAGTCGACGATGCCGCGCACACGCGCGGAGGCCGTGGCGATGCTGCCGACATCCCAGTGCTGGACAAACTCATTGATGACCGCGCCGAACACGCGCTCCTTCTCGGCCGCCTCGAAGGCCATGAGGGCGGCGTTGAAACGCTCGTCCCATTTCCAGGAACAGCCGGGAGGCATGCCGTCGGCGATGCGCGTGCAGATTTCGCGGAAGCGGGTGAGGTCGGGCGTGCTCATGGCCTGAGTGTACGTCCGGCGGGGGGTAATGTCAAGAAACGAGGAAATGCATGGGAGCGTGCTATTCCGCGTTCATATTTTTTAATATTTTTCGTGCCAGGGGTTCCTTGATTTCCCTGTGACGGGGGATGGCTTCTATAACGCCGTTGTTCGGGTTGATCCAGAGCGAATGCGAGCTTCCCTCTCGTTTCAGGTAGCAGCCGGCAACCCGCAATTTCTTCTCGAGGTCCCTCCGCTTCATCCGATGGAGACCGTTTCCCGTATCGCGTCTTCGGGCAGGCCGCGAAGAACATCAGCCCTGCGGTCTTCGAAAATCAATTCTATCGCTTCGCGGAGGTTGTTTTTCGCTTCCTCAATCGTTTCTCCCTGCCCGTTTGCGCCGGGAATTTCGGGGCATATGGCCCAGTACCCCCCTTCGGGGGCGGGTTCGATGATAGCGGTAAATTCCGATTTCATTGCGTCCCTCTTGTCCAAAATTAAGGTGGCATCGAACGGCCGCGGGTGTAAATGCCTTACTGAACCATATAGAGGCATACGTGCACTGTCAAATTCATTTTGGCATCCATGATATGGCTACAGTGCCGAGGGATTGTTGCACTCTTTTACACCGCTCCGTACCTCTTTATGCGCGCACGTATCTTCAGGTCGCACATCTCGCGCAGCTCATCCGTGGGCGCGCCGGCAGCTCTCGCTTCGTCATGGCCCCTTCCAGACGTTGATCTCGGGGTTGTCGTTGCAGCTTTTGCAGAAGGCGCGCGGATCGCCGTGGCCGCAGCCGTAGCACCAGAGGTCGAAGACGCGGCAGTTCGCGCAGAGGGCCTTTCCGCAGCCGTTGCAGAGCACTACGGCCTCCTTCGCCCGGCACGCCTCGCAGGTCCTGTTCTCCACGACGGTGATCATGCCGCTTCGCCCTCGATGATATGGATGGCGCGCGGATAGACGAGCGCGACCATGGCGTAGAGCTCCCAGGCGAAGGGGATGAAGCCGAGGTAGCCGAGCACGGGCATCTCGAAGAGCTTGATGTTTCCCAGGATGGGAACGGTGTAGTGCCATTTGGTGTGCGCCCAGTAGTTCCAGAATTCCCACAGATAGCCGCAGAGCAGGCCCGAAAGGCCGAGCACCACGAGCGGCCGGTAATCGCCGCGCGACATGCGGCGCAACAGTGACGGGTTCCCCATGAGGAAATTCACGGGCTCGAGGAGCAGGGCAAAGCCGAGCCACACGAACGCGGCCGTGTACTCGGAGTAATAGGTGTTCGCCGCCCACGAGAGAAACGAAAAGAGCGTGGCGTCCGCGGCGCGGTTGACATAGTACATCGAGAACGGAACGATCGGGATGAAGAGGAAGAAGAGCCCCGTGATGAAAAAGGCGGTGAGCACGCGCCGGCCAGCCGGGAAGGGACGGGCCGTGAGGTTCCGGACGAGCGTTAACATCACGCCATAGAGAAGAAAAATTCCGGGGATGATGGTGGCGAACGACCAGACGTATGCCGGGTAGAGGAGCCAGGGCGAATCGACGAGATTTTCGTAGTGCCAGTTGGAGAGGAAGATGTTGAACCACTCGAACACCCACCAGCCGATTACCGATATGGCGGCGACAGGCAGGATGGCGCCCGTCTTGATGAGCGAGCGCCGGGCCGCGCCGTAGAGCACGGCGTCGAGGACGAGGATGAGGCCCGTCCAGAAGATCGGCGTGGCCCAGGTCGTCAGTTGCCGCTCGTCGAGGAAGATGAAGAGCTGCATGAAGAGTATGAGAAACACGCCGATGTAGAGGTAAAAGGGGTATGTGCGTGATGCCATGATGACGCTCCAAGCGTTTGTCGTACTCAAATGCTATCGCTTCGGCCGGCGGGGTGCAAGAATTTTATTGCACTGATGCGTGCGATTGCCCGTCGCCGGCCGGCAATTGATTCTTTCCAGACGGCGTTCCTTTTGGCAGCATGGTTTGACTGGACGCGCCGTATCCAATCGGAACGGATATAGCCGAGCGAAGCCATCCCCATTGCCCCTGTCTCGTTTAAAAGGATTGCCCGGATGAACTATATAAATTAAAATTAATAGTAAAAATATATTGACGCCCCGAGGGCGATGAATATAATTCATAATATGAGCGTCATTCATTTATTTAATAGGGGCATGGCGTGCCATAGTGTTTTTCGGCCCGCCGGCACGGTCGCTCACAGCCCTGTTACGGAGGTTCGACATGTATGAAGATTTAAAGGGCAAGACGGCGCTGATCACCGGCTCGGGCAAGAAAACCGGCATGGGGTACGGCATAGCCGAAAAGCTCGCCTCGAGCGGTACCAATGTCATAATATCCGATCTGGGGAAACAGGCCGGCAAGGACGACCCCGTCAAGATCGGTTCCATCGACGAGATGGAAACGATCGCCGCGGAACTCGGAAAAACCTACGGTGTGAAGGCCATCGCGGTGCCCATGGACGTTGTCGATAACGCTTCGATCGGCGCGGCGGTCGAAGCGATAAAAAAGAACTTCGATCACGTCGACATTCTCTGCAACAACGCGGGTGCGTCCTTCGGCGTCCCCAACACCGTCATGAGCTACGACGAGGCGGCGTGGCTACGGACGGTCGACGTCAACCTCTTCAGCGTGTTTCGGGTCTCGCGCGCCCTGGTTCCGCTTATGTTCGGGAAGCCCGCGTCGATCATCAATACCGCTTCCCGCGCGGGCAAGGTGCCTCCCATATTCAACAGCGCGTACGCCGTGGCCAAGGCGGGCGTCATCATGCTCACCAAAACTATGGCGAAGGAGCTCGGGGCGGCGAACATTCGCGTGAACGCCATTTGCCCTGGGCAGATCATGACCGATCTCGAGAGGTGGCGTTTCGGCCTCGAGGCACAGGTCTTTAACACGACGGTCGAGGAGCGCGAGAAGGAGATGTGTACAACCATCCCCCTCGGGTACATCGGCGAAATACGCGATGCGGGGGCTCTAGCGGCCTTCCTCGCGTCGGAGGAATCGCGCTATATCACCGGCCAGGCGCTCAACCTGGACGGCGGGCAGTGCATGGAGCTGTAGGAAATATTCGTGGCGGGGCATGGCCACGCCGTATAATAGAGTTGTTGTTTAATTTGGGACCGGGACCGGGTTCCCCTCCGCAGGCGGGGGGGAACACCGATATTTCCAAAATTCGCAACAAGTCTAATCAAATCAAGGGAGAAAACGTAATGGACAAGGTTATCGGAGGACAGCTGGCGGCTGAAGCGCTCATCGACAGGGGCGTGGAGTACATCTTTACCCTCAGCGGCGGTCATATCACGCCGATTTATCAGTTTCTCGA
>JADFDB010000039.1 GCA_018263175.1 Spirochaetota bacterium | reverse complement strand
TTACTCCCTGTTGCAATGGAGAAAAAGCGGTGTTGGCTTTTTTTGTTGTCCCCGAACGCGTCCGAATCGGCCGATACATGGAGACCTGGAGGATTGATTATCATGACGGGATTGCGAAGAGCCGGGGTTATCATAAGCCTGTTTGCCACACTCGTCTGTTCGACGCAAAACGAGCGGACTGCCGCCCCGGCGTCGGAGAAAAGAATCGCCGCCAATGAGGAATCGGCTGAACACGGCATAGCCGGGACCTCTCTTCCGCTGGTTTTCAACGAGGTCTGGGGATACCTGCTGAAGGGTGAGGAGCGGGAGCTTTCGGGCGCCGAGCCGCTCACCGACCTCTGTTACTTCGGCACACCCATAGGCCCGAAAGGGCTCCTGGGCGCCGTCCCGGCACCGCCCGCCCTGGCCGGCGGCCTTCGCTCGCGATCGCGGGTGCATATCGTCATCACGGAGCTTTCCAATTCCGCGCTCACTCATTTCTGCCTGAACCCGGAACTTCCCTACCGGAAGCGCCTCCTCGACGACATCGTTCGTGCCGCGGCGGCGTTCGACGGCGTGCAGATCGATTTCGAAAGAGTACTCGCCGACGACGCCAAAAATTTCCTCGCATTTCTGGATGAGCTCAGAAAAAACCTTTCGGCCGATAAGACCCTCAGCGCGGCCCTGCCCGCCCGCAGAAAGGCCGTGACGGACGCGTACGACTATGCGGCCATATCGAAGATCGTTGACCGTGTCATCATAATGGCGTACGATCAGCACTGGAGCACCAGTAGTCCCGGGCCCGTGAGCTCGGTGACGTGGCTCAGGGAAATCCTCGAATTCGCCGGGCGGAACGTCCCCCGTCACAAGCTCGTCGCCGGACTTCCTCTTTACGGCAGAGCATGGCAGGACAAAACGCTCACCCGCGCACTGCGCACCCATCAGGTCGAGGATCTCGTCGGGTCCAGAGGGGTTTCCCCCTCGTACAGCCCCGAGACGGGCTGCTTCTTCCATTATGACGAACGGGTAAGGGTCAGCGTCTTTTACGACGACATCAATTCCACGAGGAAAAAGCTCGAGCTCTGCCGCGACACCGGGGTTGGCGCGACGGCCTTCTGGCGGATCGGGCAGGGCTCGTCCGAACTATGGTCGCTCATCGGTGCCGTGCCCGCCCGTCCGTCGGGCCATTCGGGCAATTTACCCGCGACCGGGGAGGTCAAACCATGAACGCGATGAGTTTCAGGATAGTGAACAACAAGGTCATCATGCACACCAGGGGAAAGGTGTGCGAAACGCCCGACGAGCTGTTTTCAAGCGGCCTGTTCCATGAGATCCTTGCGCGCTTCCTCGGGATGCTGCGGGAAAAACGCTCCCCGCTCATCGAAATAACGGGAGGAGGTGCCCTTCCCCCGGAAAAGATCGTACCGCTCCTGGCGGAGACCATGCGCCATCTCGCCAAGCTCCCGGCGCAGAGTGTGCCGAACGTCGTAAGCGGGGCGGAGATATTTCTGCGCGACATCCCGGCTTTCAGCCGACTCATCGAGCAGCTCTACAACTACTGGCGCGCACACGACCGTTACATCATCTGCGACTCCGAGGGCGACGGCCTGGACAGACGGCCCTACCGAACCTTCAACGACACGGTGGAGCGCATGACCCACCTGGTGCGCGGAGCCTACAGGGACATCGACGAGAACCTCACGTCCACCCATCCGAGGATATACCGCCAGTTGACGGCCGGGGCCCAGGTCGCCGCAATATCCATTCCCCGGCCGCTCCGGCTGCCCTCCGGATTATACGAGAAGCTTTCCGGGATCAGCGTTATTCGACAGGTGCTCATCAATCCACCGCTCATCCTCAACCCTCCAAACAACAAACGCACCGGGCAGTTCATCCGGGTGGCCCGGAATCCGCTGGAGGTGATCGATCCCGCCGTCGATGAGTGGCTCTGCTACCCGGCAAAGGTCGGGCCGCTCGTCATCCTCGTCTATTTCCACATGAGGTTTTTCGAACTGGGCTTCTCGCTCTGTAACCTCTTCGAGATAGCGGACGATGACGACCTCGCCCGCAAACCCGACGCCCTCTACCTGTTCGGCGTGCCCGGCGACGGCCTGGACGAGCTCGCCGAATTCCCCACCGTCTTCCACGAAGACCCGGAGAACGGTATGCTTGTGGCGGCCGCTCCGAACCGGGACGAGTTCGGCTATTTCGGATATCTGAAAAAAATGGTGCTCACGCTGCACAACATCCGCATGATGCAGGCGGGCCGGCTCCCGTTCCACGGCGCGTTCGTACAGATCGTCATGGACGGCGATGCCCGGAAAAACATCCTGATAATCGGCGACACGGGAGCCGGCAAGTCCGAGACGCTTGAGGCCTTCAGGACGATCGGCGTCGGCAGCATCAGGGACATGGCCGTCATCGCCGATGACATGGGCTCGCTCGACATCGACGAGCGCGGCGACATCATCGGTTACGGCACCGAGATCGGCGCCTTCCTGCGCCTCGACGACCTTCAGCCCGGCTACGCCTTCGGGCAGATCGACCGCTCCATCATCATGAGCCCCTCCCAGGTAAACGCGCGCATCGTGCTGCCCGTCACGACCTGCGACACGATCATGAAAGGACACCGGGTCGACATGGTGCTGTACGCCAACAACTACGAGCAGGTGGACGGCGACCACCCCATCATCGAACGTTTTTCGAGCGTCGAACGGGCATTCACGGTCTTCCGCGAGGGAATGGTGATGAGCAAGGGTACGACGAGTTCGACCGGCATCGTCCATTCGTATTTCGCGAACATCTTCGGGCCACCCCAGTACAAAGAGGTCCACGACCGGCTGGCCCTCGTGTTTTTCAACGCCTTTTTCAACCGGGGGGTATTCGTGGGTCAGATGCGCACGCGGCTGGGGATCACGGGGCACGAGATGAACGGCCCGGGGGAAGCGGCCGGCGAGCTGCTGCGCCTGGTCCGCGGCGAAAACTGAGGCCCGTAGATAGAGAGCGTTACGCGGACGGGAACTTGTCGATGGCGCTCTTTACGAGGTACATCGCGTTGTGAATGTAGCTGATGCCGCCGATGAAGCGCTCCTTGGTCATGCCGACCGGAAGCGAGTCGATGACGTGCTGTATGGCGGCCAGCTCATCCTCCATCGCGCGGTGGTGTTCGAGCGCTTTTTCGCGGCCGATCCCCCGCACAAGCCGCTCCACCTTCGGCTGGAGCGCGGATACGTCGTAAAACATGTCGCGCAGCGCCGCTATCGATTCGGCCGGGCAGCGGTTGATGAGCTTCTCGATGATACAGATGCGCACCATCCGATAGCCCAGCGTTACGTCCTGGCAGTTGCGGTTCGAGAAGCAGTCGGGGTAGCGCTCGAAATAGACGTCCCCGAGGGCGGTCATGTCGTCCTTCTCGAACGGGAAGTCGCCCTTCAGGGCGGCGATACGCTCCCGGAAGGCTTCGATATCGGTGTTCTCACTGAAAAGCCGCGCGATCATAGGCCCTCCCTCTCCGCTGAACCAACTGTACCGCAGCACCCGCGGGCGATCAAGATAAAAGTCGCGCGGAAATCGTAGTGCTTTTCAGTATTAATTCCCTGAAACATTAAAGGAAGCTACTCAGCAATAAGCCTGGATAATAATAAATCCTCAATATTTCTTCTTCCGTCAAAAACAGATAAAATATATACGGCATCCCGTTCAATTCGATAGATAATTCTCCATGGAGAAACAATAAGCTCACGATAAGTAACGATATTGTGAAATTGCAATTCCGGTACGATGCGCCCGCGCAACGGAAATGAAACAAGTGAAGTTATTTTATCTTTTATTCTCGTATAGACGGCTGTTGCTGCTACTTTACTATCGAGAGAAATATAATCAACAATAGCATCAAGGTCTTTAAAAGCGGTTTCGGTCCATAAAACGTAATATCTATTCTTTGGCATAATAATCAGGTTCGCCGTATAGCCGGGGAATAAGGCTGGCTTCCCGCGCAGCAGGCGAGGGAAAACCGATATTCCTGAAATTCGCGGCAGTCAGTTATTTCAATTTACCATCAAGTCTTTTAAATACTTCATCCTGCGACAGCACTTTTCCGTTTCGGATATCCTTTTCTCCCTGTGCTGCAATTTTCAATATTCCCAATGCTGTTTGCATATTTTGAAAACTTTCCGTATCGAGCAGGACAGCCCTTGCATCGCCGTTTTGAGTTATAAAAACGGGACGCTTTGTATCATTTACCTGAGAAAGAATGTCCGCGGCATGGGCCTTAATATAAGAAATTGGCCGGATATCCTCTTTAATGTTCATCTGTTAACCTCGAAATATAGTCTATATATAATACCATATTAAGTCTTCCGTGTCAAGGCTTTTTAAGAAAGAAAGCTTTAATGGCCCGGCACTCAAGATACCCCCCGCCATTGCAGGCGGGAGAGAACCGGCTGTTCCCAGGATTCGGGGCAAGTTTATGGTACTTTTTCGCCGTCCGGGGCACCCGGGAATAGAGTCGCTGCATAAGCTGGATCCAGGGCCGGTTTTTCCGAGGATTCGCAACAAGTCTGATAATTACTGATTGCATTTACACAAATCATCCATAAATGGTGTTTCCGGACGCTTTCTAAGACGACCGAACCGCCCCACGGCTTCAGACGGCACACGCCGCCGAAAAGCCGTTAATTTTAAACGGTCCTGAATTTTCTTTTTACTTTTTTTATGTCCGAAAACGTAGTATATATGGAGACGGCAAAACGATGAAACGGATACTCACCATTCTTGCGTGTGCCGCCCTCCTCGCCTACGCGCCGGCCGTGTCGGCGCTTACGGGTGACGAGGCGCTCGCAAAATTCCAGGGACGCATGAACGGCGTCGGCACGATGAGCGGCACCATCTCATGGATGCACCAGAGCGGGCAGGGGTATAGCGGCACGTTCAAATACATGGCCCCGGGGAAAATACTGGTAAAATTCACAAGTCCCTCGGGCCGGATCCTCTCCTCCAATGGAAGGAGGCTATGGGTCTTCGACTCCTCCAGCAATATCTGTGGCGTTCAGGAACTCGCGCGCGGGGGATCGGGCGGGCTCGCCGGACTTGTCGGCGGCTACCTCGCCATCCTCACGGCCCAGGGCCCGTCGGGATACACGATCAAGCTGAAAAACAGCGAGCGCGCCTACTCGGACCTGACGCTCGTTCTCGACGGCGGCTTCCTTCCGAAGAAGATCGTACTGCTCAACAAGGCCGGCGACGGAATGTCCATCAGCTTTTCGAACATCAGGACCGGCGAGAGCATGGCCCCGGGCATATTCGATTTTTCGGTGCCGTCGAACGCTCAACTGGTGAAGGATCCGCTCGATGTCAAATAGGGAGTTAGCACCGGCCGATACCGCGGTCCTTTCGAGGGCCGCAGGCCGGGAAACCAGCGCAGTGCGCACGAACGCGCGCCACGTCGAATAACACGGAGAAACGCCGGTTATGACTACGGCCACGATCACAGCGACTAATACCGGGCGTAAAGGCCGGCGCATATTGACGTCGGGCATCAGCGCGGCCGTCATCACCGCCGTTTTGACCCTGGCGGTGCCGGTCTCGGCGCAGCAGGAGCTCTTTTTCACCTACATCGGCGCGGTGCTCGGCGGCGGAACGGCATCGATCGATTATAACGAATGGGTCGTCGATCACCGCGAATCGAAGAGCGCCACCGGGACCTGGTTCTCGGGCGGCATGCTCCTCGACGTGGTGGTGCGCGATATCATCGGCGAATTCTCGATGCAGGCGGTCAACACCGGAGCGTCGGAGGACACGGTCGCCTCGTTCCGCCTCATGTATTCGGTCTCCGGTAAGTACGCTTTTCGGCTCAACGAGAGCTTTTTTCTCTGCCCCGGCCTCGGGCTCTATCTGGAAACGGGTCCCTCGAACAAGGACTACGACGGCGGCGCCGGGCTTGCCGCGACGGCCGGCCTTGGATGGATGTTCTATCGCGACTGGATCCTTCTTTTCGACATCATCGGACGATACGGTTCATACGGTCTCGGCGAGGAAGCGACCATGCTCTCATACGGGATAAACCTCGGGGTCGTCTATAAAATCGGCAGGCTGTGATACCGGCTTCGCGCGTCGTACAACCGTCGCTGTTTCTCCTTCTCGTCATCATCGCCGTAATTCTTGTCAGCTATGGAGCGATTCTCGATTCGCCGCCCGAACGCCTTGCCGGCATCGCGCTTGCGGCCTGCTCCCTCGTGATGCTCCGTCCGATCGCCCGAAACACCCCCGCCCCCTTGAATGAACGCCGGTATCGCGTCACGGCGGAAAGCGCTGTGCCGCCCCGGATCATAGAAAGCCCGGTACGAGCAGGCGGTCTCTCCCTCCGCGTCCTCCCGCTCGTCCTGCTCGCGGCGGGATGCTCGGCCGCCACCGTGTATCGCATAAACGCGATGCCTCAACCCGATGCCGGACGTGCCGCTCTTTCCGCCCTTATCGGCACCGTGGAAAGCGTCCGCATGCAGCGCTACACCTCCGAGATCGTCGTTCGGCAGGAAAAGACCCCCGGCGCGCCCGGCGGTATGGCCGATGGAGCGCGCGTGCTGATAATGGCCCCGCACAACACGGCCGCGCAGCGAGGGGACGAGTGCGCCGTCTTCTCGGAAGCGCGCCCTGTCACCATGGAGGGGGTCCGGGAATCATCGTTTCTCCGCGGACTGGCGCGGCGTGGCCTAACATACACCGCCTATGCCGACGAAGACTCGCTCTCCATCGTCCGGACCGCGCCGGAGGGCACGCGCGGAATAATCCGCTCCGGCATCGCCCGATCGCTCGACCGGCATTTCAGGGCCCGGACGGCATCGCTCCTGAAGGCGCTCTATTTCGGCAACAAGAACCACATGGACAAACGAACGATCGAACAATACAAAAAAGCGGGGGTGATGCACGTCCTCGCCGCGAGCGGCCTGCACGTGGGAATCGTCGCCGCCATCCCGTTCATGCTCCTCGCTCCGCTTCGAGTAGGAAAGACGGCCATTCTCGCCGTCACGATCGCCCTTCTCTGCTTCTACCTCTATATAACGGATATGCCCGTATCGCTCGTGCGCGCCTTCATGATGTTCGCCGCGTACGCCGTCCTGCGCCTCTTCGACATGGACCGGGGGGCGGTCAACACGCTCTTGCTGACCGCGTCGGCGATCCTGATCCTTATGCCGCACGAACTCTACGAGCCGGGCTTCCAGCTCACCTTCGGGGCGACGCTCGGAATCCTGCTCTTCTACCGCTCCTTCGAGGCCTGTCTCGACCTCCTGCCCATGGCCCTGAGAGGGCCGCTCGCGCTGACGCTTGCGGCGCAAATTCCCGTGTACCCCATCATACTGTATCACATGAACGAGGTGAACCTGGCGGGCATAGTCTCGAACCTCGCCGCGGTGCCCGGCATAACGCTCGCGCTCTCGGTATCAATCGCGGCCCAGGCCGCCGGTCTCCTCTCCGAAACCGCCGCGCGCGTACTCGCGGTGCCGGTCGACATCACCGTGGAGGCCACCGGGCTTTTCGTGCAAGCCATGGCTTCGCTCGGCGGCCTCTTCAGGGTGGAATGCCGGTCGTGGGCGCTGCTCCCCTTTTACGCTCTCTACCTGCTCCCCCTCGTCGCGACACGGGAGAAGCGGCGAATGGCCGTGCTCGCCGTTCCGCTGGCCGTTGTCGGGGCGTGGTTCGTGCTGTCGTCGGACGCCGTGCGCCCGGGTGCCGTGCGTATCGCCTATCACGATACCGGGCGAATGCTCATCCTCTCAAACGGCAGCCACGCCCTTTTGCACGGCCGGCTCTCCGGCATCGAAGAGGCGAAGGCCGTGTTCGAGATTTTGGAGCGTGAGCGCGTCGAAACGCTTCAGCTGGCACTGACCGGAACGGATTTTCACTCACTGTCCGCCGCCTGCTTCCTCGCGCGCCGGTGCGTGATCTCCGCCTGCGCAATCGATTCGGGCTTTCGGTTCTCGCGGGCCCTGTCGCGTCTCGTCGCGGTCCTCGAGCGCGACGGGGTGATGCCGGAATTTCTCGCCCTTCCCCGCCTGCCGGCGGGTTGCGCCGACGAACGGCACTCCATGGCACTTTTCTCGCCGCCGGTACGGGAATACACACTCCCCGCGCTCGCGGCGTTAGCGAAACGACTGCATGCGTATGGGCGGCCCGGGCACGGCGAACCCGACTCCGTCCGCTCCAGCCACTGAATCATTTCGGTTGACGTGCAGGCCGTTCCTGAAAACACGGTTGACAGAAGCGCCCCCCATCCCTCAAGGCTGAAAGGGCCCGGACACGGCCTTCGGCCGGCAATTTATCTGTTCAGTAAGCATGGCACCGGTTCGATATTCAAGACAGGGCGCGAGAATGTTCTTATAAAAACAGCGGAAAACGACCAATATGCCGATTCCCAACACTTCCGAAAACGCGGCGAAGGTGGCCAGGGGCGAACCCTTCAGCTTCTCTTTCCATTACCTGTCCGAGGACGTGGTACGCTACATCAACGCGCTGTTCGCCAAGATCCTCGCCTCGATGGACCAGATATTCCTGCTCGACACTTTTATAACCATAATCAGGGAAGTCTGCATCAACGCCGTCAAGGCCAACGCCAAGCGCGTATATTTCCGCACGATCGGCATCGATATCGACGACCGCGATCGCTACCCCGAGGGAATCGAGCTGTTTAAAAAGAACGTCATCGGCCACTTCGAGACGATGGAGGCCGGACTGAAAAGCAGTGATTATCGGGTCAGCTTCAGCATTAAGAAGGACCAGAAAGGGCTTGTAGTCCAGGTGCTCAATAACTCCATAATCCTGCCCGAGGAGATGGCGCGCATAAGCATGCGGATGGAAAAGGCGCGCTATTACGAGGACTTCACCGAGGCCTACGAGGAGATCTACGACGACACCGAGGGCGCCGGTCTGGGGATAGTGCTTACGGTGCTATTGCTGAAAAACTCCGGCATCGGCGTCGAAAATTATCGGATCATCCGCGGTGAGAAGGACACGAAGACCCTGCTCGCAATCCCCTTCGAACTGCGCCCGCAGGAAATCACCACAACGATTAAAAAACAGATCCTCGCGGAGGTCGAGGGCATCCCGACCTTCCCCAAATACATAACGGAACTTCAGCAACTCTGCGCCAACCCGGAATCCTCCATCGGTGAGATATCCGGGAAAATCACCGTTGACCCGGCCCTCTCCTCGGACGTGCTGAAGCTCGCGAATTCCGCGGGATTCATCTCCGGCAAACGCATCGAGACCATGCCCGAGGCGATCAAGAACATCGGCCTTAAAAACCTTAACGCCATCCTGCTCGCGACCAGTGCGCGATCGATACTCGACAAGCGCTATTCGCGCTTCGAGCAGATATGGGCCCACTGCAACCAGGTGGCCTTTTACGCGCGCAGGATCGCCATGAAGTACAGGCTGACCCGGATGGTCGAGAACGCCTTTCTCGGCGGTCTGCTCCACGACCTCGGAAAAATCATCATGCTCTCCACCGACCTCGGCACCACCAATAAAATAGCGGACATCGTCAAGGACCGGAAGATCAGGACGTCCACGGTGATGGAAGAGATATCCGTGGGGATAAGCCACGCGCACATAGGCGAGATGATCGCCTTAAAATGGGGCTTCCCGGACTACCTCGTCGAATCGATCCGCTGCCACCATACGCCGCTCAATGCCGAAGAAAAGCACCGTGATATCGTGTTCATCATTTATCTCGCCAACATTCTATGCGGTATAGAGTCCCGCCGTTACCAGCTCTACTACGCGGAGGACGAGGTGCTTGCGCGTTTCGCCCTCAGCTCCGACGCGGCGTTCAATGAACTGCACGCCGAGCTGAAAACGGCCCATGAAATCAGGGCCGAATAGGCCCGCCGACGATTGCCGCGTATGGGCCGCTTCACAGTCAACGACACTCCTTCGGGATTAAAAACCCTCGCATACGCGGGCCCTCCTGAGATCAGGATCCACTCGGCCTACGATCCGGTGCGCGAGGCTGAGCGCGCCGTGGCGTCATTCAACACCGGAAGGGCCACCGCCATACTGGTCTGCGGACTCGGTCTCGGTTACCATCTGGCCGCCCTGCGAAGCCGTTTCCCGGACCACGCCATCATCGCCCTCGAAAAAGACCCCGAGGTCGTCCGCCTCGCGCGGGAGTTCTGCCCGTCCAATCTGGAGGGCGCGCATCTCGTCGTCGCTCCCGGCGGCATCCCCCCGCTGCTCGAAGGTTTCGACATCGACGCGTTCCGCGGCAAGGCGGTCTATTTTCACCGCCCATCGTACATGCTCGACAGGGACTTTTACGATTCCATGGTCGCCGATATCGACCGCTATTTTTCATCCAAGCTATCGGACCTCCTTACGCGCTTCGAATTCGAAGAGCGCTGGATTGCGAATATATTCGCGAACCTTCCCAGAAGTTTCGACGCGGGCAGGGTTGCCGATCTGTTCGGAAAATTTTCCGGGATCCCCGGCATTATCGTGTCTGCGGGCCCCTCGCTTCGCAAAAACGCGTCAACGCTCGGCCGGCTGCGCGGGAGGGCCCTCATCGTTTCGGTGGATACGGCCCTCAAGGTGCTGCTCCGCCACGGCGTGGAGCCGCACATCGTCATGACGATCGATGCGCAGAAGCACAGCATTAAACATTTCCTCGGCGAACGGCCCGGCGGCACGGTGCTCCTGGCGGACATGGTGAGCTATCCGCGCATCGCCGACATCTATCCCGGAAAGACCATATTCAGCACAACGGCCAAATTCTACAACGGGCCCGACGGCGGTGTCCTGCGCGAACCGACCCCGGCGATGGACTGGGTCGAGCGCCATATCGAGCCGCCGGGGGACATCCAGTCGGGGGGGTCGGTGGCCACCAGCGCATTCGATCTTATGCTCAACCTCGGGTGCAGCCCGATCGTGCTGGTCGGGCAGGACCTCGCCTACACCGGAAGGGAGATCCACAGCACCGGCACGCATCACAACGGGGAGTGGCTGACCAGAACGACGCGTTTTCTCAATCTTGAAAGCATCAACCAGCGGGTTATCCGCAAGCGGAAGATCAAGTATGTCGAGGCCTACGGCGGCGAGGGCACCGTCATCTCGGATTACGTTTTCGACCTCTACCGGAGCTGGTTCGAGGATTCCGCGCGTAAGGTCGCGGTGCCCGTAATAAACGCCGGCGGTGACGGCGCGCGCATCGCGGGCACCATCGAGCGCCCGCTCGAGTCGCTCATCGACGAGTTTCCCGTGTGCGGCCTTGACCCGGTCGAGGTGCTGCGCCGCTCCCTCGCCCACGGCGGGAAAAGTGCCGGCGCGCTCCGCCTGGCGCTGGAGAACGCGCTGGATGTGACGGCGGCTGCGGCCTCGCTCGGTGCGAAGCCCGTCGATGCCCTTTCCGACGCCGAACGGCAAGCGCTGCTCGATACCGCGTCGGGGGAGCTTTCCGGGCTCTTCAAGCCTTTTCTTCGCAGGACAAACGCCTACCTCGCCCGACACGCACAGCTCTCCGCCGAAAGAGGCGCAGGGATTCTACTCACGGATATTGCGGCCGCGGCACGCAAGCTCCAGCGGCTTCTCGCCTCATGCCTCGCCCGTATCGACGACCTCCCCTGACGCATATTTTACTGGAAAAGACCGCCCCCCGCGCCGATACTTTAAGCGATGCGGTTGTCCCAGACTGAATATGAACGGAATCTCTCCTTGCTGAAACGAGACGCTAACCGCTCCAGGGCGGGAAAAATGATCTTGCCTGCCGTCGCCGGCGCGACGGCCGCACTGCTCTTGCTCTGCCTGCCCGCCGGCGCCGCGGACCTCATCGTCCGCCGCGGAGACGGGAGCATAAACTGGACACGGTCGTTCGTCAGCGCAACCGGCAGGTCCGAGGCAACGGTCGCGCCCGAAGGCGCGGCGATCGACCCCGAGGACGGCCAGACGCTTTCGATCAACGGGGCGCGAATCGATACGTACCGCCGGGCGCGCGAAAGCTCGATCGAGAACCTGCTGCGCGCCATGAAGACCATCCGCATAGACCCCGACCGAAGGCTCGGTGATTTTCTTCAGGATGACGACACGCTCAGGCGCCGCCTTTCCGAAACCCTGGTCGAAGAAATCACGTTCAGACGCTACCCGGCCGGCTTTCTGACAAGCGCCTGCGAGGCACGGCTGAACTTCGGCGGCATCATCGGTTCGCTCTCGTGGGACTTCCCCGCGATGGAGCTTCCGGTTATCGACGATACGCCGCTCAAAACCGATTACACGGGACTCATCGTGGATGGCCGCGGCCTCAAACTGGAGCCCATGCTTTTCCCATCGATTTACGACGGGGACGGCGCCGAGATCTACGGCCGTACCTTCATCGACAGCCGCTTCGCGCTCAAACACGGACTGGCGTCATACTGCCACACGGAGGATGAGGCGCGCGCCCTGGGCAGGGCGGGTGACCGCCCCTATTACTCGGTTGCGCTGAAGAGCATGAACGCCTGTCCGGTCATATCGGAAAGGGACGCGCGGCGGGTACTCGCGGCTAAAGCCACAAGAAATAGTTTGAAACGCTGCAGGGTTATCATTATACTTGACAGGAACGACTGACGGGAATCGTAGCAGGCGAGGCCGGACAGGACCATGAATCCAATCGTACAGATGCTTTCACGAATGATCGGCGGACTCAACGCCCTCATCGAACACACCCCCAGAAAGACGGCCGAAACGATACGCCAGGCCTTTTTCCTGCTGACGGCCATTCTCCTTGTCATCGCGGTCATCATCGGACATCAGGCCGGAAAAAGCGGTGCGCGGAAAATGGGCACCCAGATAGCGGGCGAAACCAATGACGCTTTCGACATCGACAGAAAACTCGAGAATAAGGGCGGCGATTTCCGCTCGATGCTCGATTCGGCGCTCTTAAGCGAAACAAGGGAATCGACGATCAACAAGATACAATTCCCCGTCCAGGGCAGGCTCGAGCCGGAGGCGGGGGACGGCATCATCGAACCGCCCTCCCCGGAACGTACGCTGTCGCCGACGCCGGACCTCGACCTGCGGGACCGCATATCGGAACCCGCCCGCACCGATGATGTCCGCACAGCCTCCGAGGTGAAAAACCTGAAACGGAGGGACCCCTATCCCGCCGCCGGAGAGAAACCGGAGATTCTTAAAGATGTGCGGACCGAAAGCATCATGAAACCGGGAATGCTTGAAAGCGAAGACCGCGTGCCGCCGCCCATAACCGAAAAGCCGCTGGTCCGCGATGACAGGGCCCCGGCCGAAACGTCGTCGGTTGAGCCCGTTAAAAAATTGAAGCGCCGTCCGGCGGAACTGAGGCCCATCCGAAAGGACGCGGGAATAATCGCACGATGAAACACCCACCGCGTATTGCCGCCATCATACTGCTCATGTCCACCTGCCTTATGGCCCAGGGAACCAGACAGACCGAGGCCATAATCCAAAGCATACTCGAAGGCGAAGTGCCCGCGGAGCGGGAGGAGGCCGTGCCCAAAGCGTCCGTTCCAGGGGAAAAGAAGCCCGTTCAGTCTCCCCGGAAAGATCTCAAGCCCGACAGGGGAACCGAAGCGCCGGGACCGGATGAGGTGCTCCTCAAGACGGGAATCCAGCTCTACAACGCGAGCATGAACCAGGCGGCGCTGGCGAAATTCAACGAGCTTAAATCGAAATATCCCGAAAGTCCCTTCAGGGACTCGGCGGTCATCTGGGCGGGCAAGATTTATCTCGGCGCGAACCGGCCGGCCGAGGCGATCAGGGAATATGCGGCCATTGCCGAAGATTCTGGCGAATACCCCATGGCGCTCTATTCCATCGGCGAGGCCCGGTATAAAAGCGGCAATATGCCGGGAGCCATCGAGTCCTTCTACCAGGTATCTTCCCGGTTCCCCGACCACGAACGCTCCGACGACGCGCTGCTCTTCCTCGGCAACATCTACCTTAACGGCGGCAAGGGTACCCAGGCGCTTGAAGCGTCAATCAACATCATCAGGTACTATCCCGACCGGGAAACCGTCGACGACGCGTACTACCTGATGGCCAAGGTTTTCGAAAAAGATCCGACTCTCAGGGACATGGAGACCGCGCGGCGCGTCCATCGGGCATTTTTAAAGAGGGCGAACGACGAGGGGTCGCCGCAGTTCCGCAACTCACCGCTCAAGGCGCGGGTCGAACGCGACCTGCGTTACATCGAATCGACGTATTTTAAAATGGGGAATTAGGCCTATTTCAGGGCCACGTTCATCTCGAGCTGACCGAACGGGCTGTAGAGATTGATCGCCAGCGTGGTCTGTTTGACATGGGTGATGGTGAAGCTTTTCCCGTCGATGACGGTGGGCGTGGTGATCTCGATGCGCTTGCCGGCGTAGGCGAATATATTCATGGCATTGCCCGTTATCATGTTCGCGAGCTCACCTATAATGTCCTTGTATTCCGTTTTCATCTGCCCTTCGGTAAGCCCCGGTGCCAGGATCTCGGCGATCTTGTAGACCATGTTGTATCCCATGCTGTAAACGACCTCGCCGCTGATCGATCCGGTTATACCGATGAGAATAGCCACCTCGTGAGAGGGCTCCGGGGACTCCTTTATGGAAAGCTTGCCCCTTTTCAGGTCGACGCCGACAACCGACTTAAAGACCGCTCCCGCCGCCTCAAGAAACGGATTGACATACTCAGCGTTTATGTTCATACCTGCCCTCTTCCCCTCCGGTGCTTCCGTCGCGACCGAAGCCCCGGCCGCGCAGCCACAACGCCATTTTTACAACGGAAACCGGACAATATCAATCAAAATTTAAATTTTTTGAGACCTTTGACTTTTCAAGAAAAGCCGTCATCATGTTTATATACACGGCGTTTGTCTTCTCGTTGCGAAGCTTCATCTCCATGGCCTCGTACTGCGCCGCGGCGGGCTCCCTGAAGGGCACCTCCTTCTGAACGGGCGTAAATACGTACAGACCGTCAAAAGAAGCGATCACCCGTGAAGTGCTGCCGCTTTTAAGCGACAGGCAGTCGCTGACGAAAAGCGGTGATTCGTTGAGGGAATACAGAATGTTACCCTTCCCTCCGGCCTCGCGTACGGGCTCTCCGACCTTGAATACCGACGAGGCGCGCACGCTGCCCCCTAACCGCGCAGCCGCCCGCTCGAACGATCCGCCTTCAAGGGACAGGCGGTCGATCTCGCCGGTTATTTCCTTCTTTTTCACCTCGAACTTGCGGTCTTCGAGCTTGGCCTTAATGCGCTGGCGGTCCGTTTTCGGGTCCTTTATCTCGGAACGGTTTGCCGCCAGCTCGCCGTCTATCTCGGCATCGCTTACCTTGAGGCTTGCGGCCCACCGCTTCCTGAGCTCGGTGTTCGAGGCATAGCAATAGCGGATCTGTATCCTGGAATTCTCCACGGCACCGCCGGTAACGATTTCGTCGCGGGAAGCCCCCGTGCCGCTCTGTATCATGCGGACCATCTCTTCGTTGATGAGGTCCTCGCGCACCATGACGTAGTAATCGTTCAGGCTGAGGTGGTAATGATCGAGAAACAGGTTGAGGTGCTGCCGGTTAAATTTTCCGGTTTCGTCCCTGAACATGGGCATCTCGCGGATAACGCGCTTTATCCTGGCGTCGGAAACACCTATGCCGAGCTGGTGCGCCTTCTGAAGCTGGAGGCGGTAACGAATCATGCTGTCGAGGATATAGTGCTGCATCTCCTTGCTGTTGATGTCCGGGACCCGCTGGGACACGCTGTCGCGGTAACGGAGAAAATCGAGTTGATGGATTTTCTCGCCGTTGATGACTGCCACGATGCTCTTGTCCATACCGAGCCGCGACATGAAATCGGGCATCCCGAATGAGATGATGATGACCAGCACGAAAAAGCCCACAATGGCGTATCCCGCGATCTTTATGACAGGCGACCTGGAATCGAACATGGCATACCTTCAGGAATTGGTTTATCGGGGCACCGGCGCGCCCGTACTCAAGGAAGGGGAAGTTATTCCACTCCGCGTATTTGTCAACGCAATTACGAGCCCTGCTCGGCTTCGTCGGCCAGCATTACCGGAATTCCGTCCCTGACGGGATACCGCCGGGCGCATTCGGTGCAGATGAGCTTCTCGTTTTTGGCGTCGTATTCGATATCGCCCTTGCAGACCGGGCAGGCGAGAATGTCGAGGAGTTTGGTGTCGATCATGATTGAAAGCCGCCCCTATTATGATTTAAAGCGCCGGATTGGCCGTTCGTACCAGTCACGGACCGTTGTGGTGGAGTATCGAAGCGGCGGATAAATCAGTCAATAAAAATATGGCCTTATTTTTTTTGATTAATGTGCTTGAAATTATGTCCCCTCCGTCCCACCATAGACGCGTTCCCGTCATGAAATTCATACACCTGCACAACCATTCGGACTACTCCATACTCGATGGGGCGATTACGGTCGACAACATGATCGACAGCGCCGTCGCGCTGGGCATGCCCGGCATCGCGCTCACCGATCACGGAAACATGTTCGGCGCGATCGAGTTCTATCAGAAGGCCCGCAAAAAGGGCATAAAGCCCATCATCGGGCAGGAATTCTACGTGGCGCCGGGTTCGCGCTTCGACAAGGACGCACGGGCGGGCGTCAAGGACGCCGGCTACCACCTCATCCTGCTCGCGCGCGACTACACGGGATACCGCAACCTCATGAAGCTCTCCTCCATCGGTTACCTGGAGGGCTTTTACTACAAACCGAGGATCGACCTCGAGACGCTCCAGAAACACGCCACGGGGGTCATCGCGTCGAGCGCCTGCATTGCGGGCGAGATCCCCTCGCTCATTTTACAGGGCAGGACAAAGGAGGCCGAGGGTGTCGCCGGGCGCATGAACGAGATATTCGGCGACGGCAACTTCTTCCTTGAACTCCAGGACCACGGCCTCCCCGAGCAGAAGACCGTGAACGCCGCGCTCGTGACGATGGCCTCGAAGCTCGGGCTCGACCTCATCGCGACCAACGACTGCCACTATCTCCGCAGGGAGGACTCCTACTCGCACGAGGTGCTCCTCTGCATCCAGACCGGCAAGACCCTCGACGACGAAAACCGCATGAGGTTTTCCTCCGACCAGTTTTATCTCAAAACCCAGGCCGAGATGGAGCGCGTCTTCCCCGACTTTCCGGACGCCCTGCACAATACGTATAAAATATTCGAGATGATCGATCTCGAACTGGAGCTCAACAACCCGATCCTGCCGAACTTCGAGGTGCCCGAGGGCTTTACGCTCGACTCCTACCTCAGGCAGCTCGTTCTCGACGGGGCGCGGATGCGCTTCGGCGCCTCGATACCGGGGGATGTGGCGGCGCGCATCGACTACGAACTGCGCGTCATCACGGGGATGAAGTTTTCGGGCTACTTTCTGATCGTATGGGACTTCATCAACTACGCAAAGGCCAGGGGCATCCCCGTGGGCCCCGGACGCGGTTCCGCCGCCGGCTCCATGGTGTCGTACTGCCTGGGGATCACGAGCCTCAATCCCCTTGATTACAACCTCCTCTTCGAGCGCTTCCTGAACCCCGACCGCAACGAGATGCCCGACATGGACATCGACTTCTGCGCCGACCGCCGCGAAGAGGTGATCGAATACGTTAAAAAGAAATACGGCGACGACCACGTCAGCCAGATCATCACCTTCAACAAGATGAAGGCCAAGGCGGTCATCAAGGACGTCGCGAGGGTGCTGGGCATCCCCTTCGCGGAGGCCAACGAAATAAGCAAGCTCATAACCGAGGATTCGCTCAAGGAGGCCCTCGAGGCGTCCGAGGACTTCAAGAAGATCCGCTCCGTGGGCGAACGGGGCCGGATGCTCGTCGACATTTCGCTGACGCTCGAGGGGCTCGTGCGCTCCGCCGGCAAGCACGCGGCGGGCGTCGTCATCTCACGCGATCCTCTGACCGAGTACGTGCCGCTCTACAAGGACACGAAGGACGGCAGCGTCTCCTCGCAGTACGACAAGGGAACGCTCGAGGCCGCGGGCCTCGTCAAAATGGACTTCCTCGGCCTCAAGAATCTCAGCATCATCACTCGGTGCGTCGAGTATATCCGCGAAAACCATGGGGTAAAAATCGACCTCAACACCCTGCCCCTCGACGACCGGGCGACGTTTACGC
>JADFDB010000038.1 GCA_018263175.1 Spirochaetota bacterium | reverse complement strand
GAGGCGCATCTGGCGCTCCACGATGTCAAAAACAGTTAAAATTTTTCCTTCCTCCACCGTCTCGGAAAATAATTTCTTGACCGGACGTTCCTCGTTTGGTTTTCTTAAAAAGGCCGATACGCCGTATACAAAAAACCGATCGAGTCTGATTGCCGGGTCCCGAATGAGAAACAAAGCGAAAATCCTTGGCGCACTGATTCTGGCGGGCTGCCTCGCTTCCATGGCCGTCTTTGCGCTGGATATGAGCGGGGTGAAGGCTTATCCGGTGCCATATAATCCGGATAAATCCGAATTGAAAATAGATGTTCCAGCCGGGATGAATGTGGAAGTAAAGATCTATGATATAAACGGGGATGTTGTAATAGAGAGGAGCTATTCCACTGCAGCAGCCCCTATTAACTGGAGCGGACGGAACAACAGCGGGCGTAAGGTGAAACCCGGATTGTATATAATTAAAGTTACCGCTGAGGGCTCTTCAGGGGAATACGGCAAGAAGCTCATCCGCATCCTGGTGGATTATAAATAGTGAAGGCATTTTCCGCGCAATACCCGAGGTTTATCGCGCTCTGTGTAACATTCTGCGCTCTTTCGTTGTCTCAGGCAGAGGCCCAGGACGCCGGTTCGCGCGCCTCGTTTACACGCAGCGGCTGGGTCGGCGCTCGCTACATCGCCATGGGGAAGGCGGCCGAGGCCATAGCGGACGACGTGTACGCCATCTACTGGAACCCGGCCGGGCTGGTGGACCTCCGGGATCAGCAGACCCTCTCGGCCGATGAAATTCGCGAGAAGGTTCAGAAGGGAAACATAAAGGGCATTTCCGAGCAGGACCTCGTACGGTTTTCGGAAGAAGGGGGCTCCCGGGCATTCGTGCAGACGGGGGTTTCGGCCGCGCTCCTCGACGTTGAGCGCGAGGCGGGCTTTGCCGGTATCGCCTTCGGCCTGGGGAAAGGGGTGCTGGGCTGCGGGCTCTACCTCATTCAGTCTATGGGAATCGAGGGCCGCGATGCCTCGGGCAATTATACCGGCGACCTCGATTACGTCGCCTCCACGGGCTTTCTGTCCTATGGTTTTACCACGGGGCTCGCCTCGATGGGGGTATCGCTTAAGGGGATGCAGGAGCGGATCGCCGAGTCGACCTATTACGGGGCGGCGGCGGACTTCGGGGTGAACGTGGATGTGCTTCCGTTTTTGCGCCTGGCCTTCGTCATTCAGGACATCGGCCAGACGATGCAGGGGGACGAAAGCCAGGACGAGATGAAGCGGCGCTACGATTTCGGATACCCTTCGCTCAAGGTCTCGGCCGCGCTCACCAACCGGAACAGGGATATTACGCTGGCCGCAAGCGGCGTTAAAAAGATAGAGCAGGAGAAGTACGAGTTCAACGGGGGCATCCAGTACAACGTCTCCGGCGCGCTTTCCCTGCAGATGGGGCTCAACGAGGCGAATTTCGCCGCCGGGCTCTCGATTCATTTATTCGGTATGAACATCGGCTACGCGTTCAGCATCGACAATATAGATTACGGGTACAACAACATCGTCTCGCTGAGCCTGGTGTTATAGCGCATGCGCGCCGGCGCCGGAAAACACCCCCGCATAATGGGCATTGTGAATGTAACGCCGGACTCGTTTTACGACGGCGGGCGGTATGCCGATACCGAAAGCGCGAAGGAGCATGTGCGGCGGCTGTGCGCCGATGGGGCGGACATCCTCGACATCGGCGGCGAATCGAGCCGGCCGGGAGCGAAACGTATTTCGGAGCAGGAGGAGCTGGACCGGGTATGCCCGGTCATCGAATACGCGGCGCGGAACTTCGCCGTCGACGTTTCGGTCGATACCTGCAGGGCGAAGGTCGCCGCCGGGGCGCTCGGGGCCGGGGCGGCCATCATCAACGATATAAGCGCCCTGGGCCTCGACGCGGAGATGGCGCCCCTCGCGGCGCGCGCCGGCGCCTCCGTGGTGCTCATGCACATGAAGGGCGCGCCTGAGACGATGCAGGACGATCCCGTATACGGGGATGTCGTCGCGGAGGTCGCGGCCTTCCTCGAGGCGCGCGCCGAACACGCCATGAGGGCGGGTATCGCGAGGGAGCAAATAATCATCGACCCGGGGATCGGATTCGGGAAAACGATGGAGCACAATTACGCCATTATACGGAACATGGAGCGTTTCAAGCGGCCCGGATATCCGCTTCTCGTCGGACTCTCGAGGAAATCGCTCATCGGGCGGCTGTACGGGGACGAAAGCGACCGCCTGCCCGCGACGATTGCGCTGAACGCCATAGCGGTGATGGCCGGCGCCGATATCATCAGGGTGCACGACGTGCGCGAACACCGCCTCGCGATGGAGGCGGTCACGATGCTTTTAAGGGTGCCGGATGGAAGCCTTATTTGAAAGATCGGTGTACCTCGTTTCGAACTTCTGGGAGTACTTCCGGATCATCCTGGACGTGCTCCTCGTGGCGTTTCTGCTGTACTGGGTGTACACCTTCATCTCGAACACGAGGGCCATGCAGCTTATAAAGGGCCTCGTGGCCATTTTCGTGGTCGCGGTACTCTCGCATGTGCTCAGGCTCGACACGCTCAACTGGCTCATCACCAATCTCAGCTCGTACATCGTCATCACGGTCATCATACTCTTTCAGCCGGAGCTCCGCAGGCTCCTCACCCAGTTCGGACAGCGTAACTGGATCTCGAACGCCTTTACGACCGACACCTTTCCGCTCGACGAGATGGTGAACGCCATCGCGGCCATGGCCGAGGAGCGCATCGGCTCGCTCATCGTCATCGAGCGCAACACGGGACTCAAGGCGTACATAGAGTCGGGTGTCGTCATCAACGCGCTCGTCACCGAGGAGCTCATCCGCACCATCTTTTTTCACAATACTGCCCTGCACGACGGCGCGATCATCATTCAGGAGGCGCGGATAATGGCCGCGGCCTGCTACCTGCCGCTCAGCGATTCCAGGCAGCTCAAGAAACAGCACGGCGCCCGCCATCGCGCGGCCCTCGGTATAGCCGAGGAGACCGACGCGCTGGTCCTCGTTACCTCCGAGGAGACCGGCGGCATATCGATCATGGTGAACGGGAGGATGTTCTCCCGGATCAAGCTTACGGATTTGAAGAACATGATTCTCTACTTCATGAACCCGAAGACCGCCTACGAGGAGAAGTATTCAATTAAATGATCAACTTCCTCGACGAAATCAGGAATGTAGCGAGCGGCAGGGACTTCAAACAGAAGCTCCTGTGTTTACTCGCGGCCGTGGTTCTCTGGGCGTACGTGGGGAGCACGCGGGTGAGCGAGATAAAGCTTCGCGTACCGATCGAGTTCAGGAACCTTTCCGCTGCCGTGGTGGTGGAAAACGCCAGGGACCAGTTCGTCACGGTCCGGATGAGCGGCCGGCAGGAGGAAATAAAGCTGATCAACGCGAAAACCATCAAGGCCTACGTCGATCTCGAAAACGCCGTGGTCAGCGAGGAGATACGCTATCCGGTGGAGCTCGTGCGGACCGAGATCCCCGAGTCGGTGCGCATCGATCTTTCGCGCGAGACAGTACTTTTATCCATACAGAGAAAGCTTACGAAGCGTGTTCCGATCATCGTCAAAACCTCCGGTGAGTTAAAGGACGGCTTCCTCCTCGGCGTCCACAGGGCCGTCCCGGCGTACGTGGCCCTTTCCGGAGCCGAATCGAGCGTGCGGGAAGTCGAGTCCATCTTCACCAGAGAGGTAAAGGTTGACGGGCAGTCGAAGAGCATAACGCGCGAGGTGCCGCTCGACCTCGAGGATTACGGCGAGTTGAGCGCGGACATTCGGAAGTCGGTCGTCTTCATCCAGATTATCGATGTTCGCGGGCTCGTTCGGGTAGACGCCAGGGCCAGGATTCGGAACCCCGATGATGAGTACGAATACAGGCCGGCTGTCGATACGGTCGCGGTGTATCTCAAGCCCCTGCACGAGGGAGGGGCCGCCGAGGGCCTGGCGTTCGATGTGCTGATCGATCCGGGCATGGTTTCGGCGATCGATTTCCCCGACGCGAACGCCGATTCGGTCACCGAACGGGAATGTCCGGTTACGGCGGTTTTAAAAAACAGGCAGGAGGATTTCCGGATCTTGTATGTGATTCCGGATGTCATATCGGTCAAAATAAAAAAGAGGGCAAGCGGCCAGGAGCCGCGCTGAGGATGAGATGCCTGAAACGGTACTCTGTGTCAACATCGACCATATAGCGACCCTGCGGCAGGCGAGGGGCGGGATCGAACCCGATCCCATAGCCGGGGCCGTCATCTGCGAAGACAACGGTGCCGCGGGCATCACCGTGCACCTGCGCGAGGACAGGAGGCATATCCAGGACCTCGATGTAACGGGCCTGCGCGACGTGGTGCGGGGCAAGTTCAATCTCGAGATGGCGCTTTCGGACGACATCATCGCCGTGGCGCGCACCGTGGTGCCGAACCAGATAACGCTCGTTCCTGAGAAGCGAGAGGAGCTGACGACCGAAGGCGGGCTCGATGTCGGCGCGAACATGAAGCGTATCTCGGAGGTGGTGCGGATTTTCCACGACCTCGGGGTGGTGGTCTCGCTTTTTGTCGAGCCGGACAAACGGGTGGTCGCATTGAGTGCGGAGACGGGCGCGGACTTTGTCGAGCTTCATACCGGCACCTACTGCAACGCGAAGACCGGACCCGACCTTCAAAAAGAGCTTGAACGAATTTACGATGCGGCGCAGTATGCCCTGAGCGTCGGCGTACGGGTCAACGCGGGTCACGGGCTCAATTACCGAAACCTGCCGCAGATACTCTCGACACCGGGGCTTGAGGAGCTCAATATCGGTCATTCGATCATCTCTCGCGCCGTTTTTACCGGACTGGCCGGGGCCGTAAAGGAAATGGCCGACCTCATCCTGACCGCCCGTCCCGCGTAGGGGGCCCGCCGGATCCGTCGGAGAACAATCATGCTGGGAAACCTGCTCAAAATACTTCTGTTTTTTTTCGCGATCTACCTCGTCTATAACTTTATACGGGGCGCGCTGTCAATGGGCCGGCGCAGCCGGCGCCGCGACCCCCTTGACGAGCGTTCCGAAGATCAAACACGCCGCTCCGGACGCAAGAACTCCCGCGTGATAGAGCTCGATAAAGACCAGTACAAGGTTGAGTAGGAGGTGGCCGTGAACGCATGGCGGCGTGCTGCGCTTCTTGCCGTCTTTTCGATGTCGCTTGTATTCAGCGCGGGCTGCGGCGGCCTGAAGGGCGAATTCGCCGTCAAGCGGCCGCTTGCCGACGAATACCGCAGGGTGACGGGGATGCCGGAATTTTCCACGGCCGAGCGCGCCGACTGGGTATACGTTTTCAATAACGTCGATGAAGAACATACGATCGGCGTCGTCTTGATGAAGAAAGAGATCGTCTGGGTGGATGTTAACGTGCGGACCGAGCGGATCGATGCCGCACAGAAGGTCATATACGGCGCGATCGAGGGGCTCGGGAAGGGCCGCTACCGGCTGATGATGGCGGAGAAGGGCAAGGTCATAGGCGAGATGGAATTCATTGTTTATGATGACGCAGAGGACGAGGAAGCGGACGTGGCCGAACAGAAGTAATCAGCGTACCATGAAGTAAAACGCCGCGAACATCACGAAGTTGAGATCGAGCAGCATTTCATATTTAAGCGCGATAAAGTAATTCGCCGACCTGATCCTGTAAAAAACCGTGGCGAAGTACGCGAGATTGATCAGGAAGACGAGATAAAGCTCCCTCCCGACCGCAGGCGCAATCAATGCAAACACCACCCCCGCCGCCGCGGATACCGCCATGGCGATCCTGCCGGCCGAGGCCACCCCGAGCATCGTTGAAAAGGTCTTCATGCCGAAGATAAGGTCGCCCTGGAAGGCGATGATGTCGAGCAGAACGTTTCTGAAGAATACCAGAGCGAAGACGAACGAACACGCGGCGATGAAACTCATGGAGTCCGCACCTGCGGCCGCGAGCGGGAGTGCCGTCGTCACGATCAGCCAGCCGAAGCTCGACACGATGTTTTTCAGGTTGTACGCCTTCTCGATCAGCCCGATGCCGGTTTTCGATACAATCCGTTTCATCATCCTGGTCGAATAAACGGCCCCGAGCGCGCAGGAGATCAGGTAGCCGAGCGTAATCCACGGTTCGTAGCGCACGGTGAGGTAAAGGCAGGCCCCGAGCGCCAGGACGGCCAGTGGAAGCAGTATGTGCTTGTACCGGTTCTGAATGGCGTATTTCACCGGGTTCCGTATGAGAAGTGAATCCATTTCGAAATGGTTGTTGAGTGTGTACATGGCGAAGATGTACAGAAACGAGGCCAGCGCGGGTACCGCTTCGGTTGGAGCGCCGGCGAAGCCGAGGGCGAAAAGGCTTATAAACGCGGCCGCCGCCGCGGACAGTATGTTGGTCCTGAGTATAAAGTCAAGGAACTTGATGAGGATGCCAGGGAAAAAGCGGCTGTTGCCGTACTGGATCTCGTAAAGCCGTTCCATGACGTTGTTGATGATCCAGCCCGGAGTAGACGCGCCCGCCGTAACGAGCACATGCTTGACGTCCCGGAAGTCGCCGGCGGCAAGCTCCGCCTCGGTCTCGATGTGAAACGTCCTGATGCCGCATTCCCTGCTCATCTGCGCGAGCCTCGTCGTATTCGCGGACTGCCGGCCTCCGACCACCACGAGCGCGTCGATGTTCCGCGCAATGCCGTCGCGGATATCGCTCTGCCGGTTGTGTGTGGAATCGCAGATGGTGTTGAACACCGTAACATCGCTGAAGCGTTTTTCGAGCTCGCCCACGATCGCAGTGAAGAGCTCCCTGTCCTGCGTGGTCTGGGAGACGACGATGTATTTGTCGGCCCCGGGGATCGTATCGATATCCGCGACGTCCGAGACCACGGTTACGCCGGCGGCGGCATAACTCCTGAGACCGAGCACCTCCGCATGGTCCCTGTCGCCGATAATGATGGTATAGTAGCCCTTACCGGAATAATTCTTGATGAGGCCCTGGACGCGCGACACGCGCGGGCAGGTCAGGTTGAGATAGCGCCGCGAGCGCGCCTTGATGTCGCGCAGGTTTTCGATCGGTATGCCGTGGGTGCGCACGGCGATCGTCTTTCCGTCGATGTCGTCGAGGGTATGGATCGTTTTGAGGCCCCGTTTCCCGAGAATGGCAACGGTCTGCGGATTGTGAATGAGCGGACCGTAAACGAGTATCTCCTCGCTGGTGGTGTTGAGCTCCTCGACGATGGTGAGAATCGCGTCCCGGACTCCCATGCAGAAACCGGAATGGCGGGCCAGCTCGATTTTCATTGCCTTCCGCCCTTTTCTCCGCCGGGAAGGGCGACCGAAGGCGACTGCAGGGTGCCGGTGATGGTCAGTCTGAGCCGGCCATCATCGTTTTTGGCGAGGCCGCCGAGCAGGATGCGGTAGTCCTGCACGAGTTTCGATTCGGTATCGATGTCGATGACGAGGTTGAGCGTCGAATTGCGGATGTACGGCGCAAGGGTGATGGAGCCCCGGACGGTGCCGCGCAGGTCGGGGCCCGCCCCCTCGAATTTGTTTATGCGTATCTCGCCGTTGTGAAGCTCGGACTGCATGGAGACCGAGGTGAATCGCACCGCCGGAATCGCGAATCCTTTGATGCTGATTCCCTTCAGCGAGACGTTCTGGATATCCACGTTGAGAAAACCGTCGCGGGGGACGCCCGAGGAGGGATCGGCGGCCAGCCGGAATTCGCTGTTCAGCAGGCACGAGAATGAGGAGCTGTCGTCGGCGTATCCGAAGTCCTGCACGTTTATTTCACCCTTCAGGGTCTTGTTGACGAGGGTGGTTAACGGATTGAGCGCAATGTTGAAGCGGACATCCTTCATGCTTATTTCAGATTCCGCGCCGGTGCCCAGAATCAGGCTGTCGATGTACGAATCGCCGATTATATTGAAATTGATTTCACCGACGACTACGCTTCTGAGGCCCCGCTGTTCCATCTTCTGGAGTTCGTTTCGTATAAACACGTCGAACGGGAACCCGAGCACGGTGAACAGCACGGTGAGCAGGAGCGCTGCGGCGATGTACAGCTTTGCGTAGGGCAGGGCGAGCGCCTCCCTCGCGAAGCGGCCCGCGGCTTTGAACGCCGCAAAGACCCTCTCTCTGATCTGTCGGAATTCCATGAGCTCGTGTCCTCGCTACTGGAGCGTGTAGCTGTCGATTTTCATTATCACGTCGTAGGTGTCGGCGCCTTTAAGCCCCTGGTAGAGCCGCAGATAGCTTATCTTCAGAAGGCGTCCCGAGCTCTCGATCTCGTAGAGGAAGCGCAGGAATTTCTGCATGGGCACACCGTCGATCTTGATGTCGGTAGTGATACGCAGATATTTATTCTGGATATTCGACTGCGTCCTGCGCGTATACGCGATATTGCGGGCCACGTCGGCGGTCGTGGACCACTGCTCGATAAGCGTGGTGATGTTCTCCTCCCTGTTGCCGAGCAGGGCGTCGTACCGGCCTTTTTGCTGTTTGATCTCGCGGTATTCCTCGTAAAGCGCCTCGAGTCTGGCGAGGTCCCGGCGGCTTCCGGCAATATTCGAGCGGGAGGACTCGCTCAGGGAAAGGTACGGATTGATCACCAGCAGGTACAGCAGGGTACCGGCGGCGATGATGCCGAGCGCCATAAGCAGTCGTTTTTCGCGAACGGACAATCTGATCATTCCCTTATTCCACCTGCTCACGTGCCGGTGTTTTTTTACCGGACTGTTTTATCACCATCGAGAAACCGATCTCGTTTTTCTTGCTTATACTGGTATTGAGGTCGACAGAACCGAACCTGCCCGTGTCAACCAGCCTGTTTTTGAAATCGTCGATAATCTTGCTCGAAGAGGTCTGACCGTCGATGCGCACTATCCCCTCGTTGATTACCATGTTGGTGAGCTGAAAATCCGGATCCCCCGGGAACCTGGTGACGATTTCGGCTATCAGATCGATGACCCTGTCGCCTGGCTGAACGAGAACGTCGATGGCGCCGAGCTGTTTTTTTTCCTCGTTTACCAGCATCTGGGCCGCCTTGACGGGATCGTCTACCGCCCGGTGGCTGTGGAAATAACGCGTAAATCGCTCATTGATTTCCTTTTTATACTGCGAACCGGCCCGGTAATTGAGAAAGGCCGAGACCGCCAGGTTGACCGCGAAAATCACTCCGGCGAGACACAGAAAGCCGGCCGCGAGATAATAAATGCGGCGCGATCCTCCGGCAAGGTCGGGCACGAACTCGCCCTTGAGAAAATTGACCGACTGCCGCCTCGAGTTGAGATACGACAGCATGGTGCCGAAGACGATAGGAAACTGAGTCTGGATGGCCTGCTCGGGATAGCCCTGCAGAAAGGGCAGGGCGGCCACGGGAAGCTCGAGCTCACGCGAAAGGAGGTGCCCTGCACCTGCGAGGTTGGCACCGCCGCCCGAAACGAGTATGCGGCCGAACTCGAGCTCACCGTATTCCACGGAGAATGAGCGCAGGGTGAGCAGCACCTGCTCCACGAGCTCTTCGACCAGCGCCGTCGTGCGATCGAATATTTTCTTGAGCTTCGATCTGTTGAGGCCCAGCGTTTTATAGAAGTCACGCTGGTAATTGTTCTCGATGGAGGTGAGGTCGAGGTTCAGGGACTCGAAGAGGCGCTGTGCCTCCCGCATTCCGCAGCGGTTCATGGAGGCGATCTCCCGGTGGACGGCGCCGAGGCCCCCGGAGATGGAGCGCGTGTATAGAAGTTCGCCGCCGCCGGCGATAACGAGTATGGTCTTCTCGTTTCCGATGTCGAGCTGTATGATATTTTCTTCGGGTATGCGGTTGAAGTAACGGTAGCATTCGAAGAGGGCGTTCGCCTCGAGGCCCATCCTCAGGGGACGCAGACCGGCGCCTTCGAGTAAGGCAACATACTCTCGTACCGCCTCTATGGGGGTCGCCGCCAGCATTATTCTCGCTTCGTCGGAGCGGGGGCTCTTCAGGGCCTGGAAGTCCATGATGAGCTCGTCGATACTGAATGGGATATTCTCCTCGGCCTCGTAGGGGATGGCCGCCGAGATCTTTTCAGTGTCGCTGAAGGGAAAGGCTATGTTGCGCACGATGGCCTTTTCCATGGGGAGGTTGCAGAGCACCGTACAGCCCCCGAGGTCGTTTTCCGCAAGCAGCCTTGCGATGGCCCGACGCACGGCGTCGCCGGGCTCGTCGCCATCCTCGCGGGAGATGTCCTCGATCGAGAGTCCGGTGACCTGGAAATTCCTCAGCCCGGTCTTTGCCGTAAGGAGCCGGACGGCCGAAGATCCGATATCAAGCGCGGCGATGTTTTCAAACAAGGCGCGTCCTCTCTTTCCCGGCGTTCCGGGCATAATTGGTGAATGGGGCGGCGGTCGCGGATGTCAAGAAATAATCGCTCATTGCTCGCTCATGTAGTAAAATACCTTGTTCTGCCTGTTGTACAGGGCGATCATCGTCACTTCTGTTTTGTTGACGCGGCCGGTGACCGCGAGGCGGAAGATAAACGACCGCACGGTGAGCAGGTTCCTCCGGACCGTTTCGTCCGTAACGATATCGGCGATCTCGTCGATCGATTCGAACGGTTTCGAGCGCCTCCTGCGGATGAGTTCGGCAACCCTATCATCGGTCATCTCGTCTGTCAACGCCGATAAGACCCGAAACGACGCGGTGTTGATGTTGATCTTGTTGAGCTCGCTCAGGTAATCGCTGCGTTCGCCTGTTATCCGGAAGTACTCGTCGAGCCTGCGGCTGCGCTCCCTGCCGATGGGCGCGGTGCTTTCGGCCACTTCGGTCCTTCGTGAGGAAAGCGCCCTTCCGGATCCCGGCTCGGCCATCGCCCCAGGGTCGAGTACGCGCGCGTCCCTGTTGCTCTCCACGAGGCCCCTTTCGAGGCCGAAGTTGCCGCCGCCCAGGCCGTAGTAGATCTCGGGCGTAAACCCCTTCACCATCAGCATCTCCTGAATGCTGTCCATCGCTCCGTTTTTGGCGCGGTAGGGGCGCGCCTGCGCGAGGTAATAATCGGAAGATTCGGCCCCGTAGGGGAAGCGGCTGTCGTCGATGTCCACCCAGTCTATGAGCGCGTCGGCCAGGTCCATGGGCAGCCCCATGTTGATAAAGAAACGCTGTGTCACGGCGTAATAGGGCGACCGGTCCACCACCTCGTTGGCGAGCGCATTGATGTTGATCTTGGAGTTTTCGTCGCTTATGTCGATTTTAAGAAACCCGCCCTCTATTGGCAGCGGCGGGAGCTCGATCGCCCAGATGTCCTGGTGCGAATCGACGTTCGAGTTGGTTGAGACGCCTGAAAGCAGTCCCGAGGCGGCGCCTTTTTTGTCCGCCTCGAGGAGTGCCACGCCGAGATTGACCCCGGCACGGGCGATGGTCCGCGCCCTGAGCGACTCGCTGAATTTGGCGATGTAGCGCACGTTGGTCTGCGCCGTGATGATGAATTCGCTCGAGATCGCCACAAGAAGCGAGATGACGAGGAGCACGATGACGAGCACGTAGCCCGAAGAGCCCCGGAAGGCGTACAGCACCCCGCGGTCGTGAAGGAGCGCTTCGCGCCGGCGGTAGTTTCGCGCGGTCGCATCCATGAGGTGCCTGATATAATCCAGGGGGCTCATTCGTTCACCGGGTTGACGTACGAGACGAACACGAAGTCTTCGACCGTCCCTCGATAGTTTTTTACGCGGAGCGTCGTCCGCACGGCCTGCGGGAGCTTTTTCGCCTCACGCGAGTCCCATTTGTCGGTCCACTCGTTTCTGAGCCAGAACTCGAATTTCAGGTCGGTGACGTTGTCGAGCATGGCATCCTCGGTGCCGCCGCCGAGAGGATCGTCGTCGTAATGCAGGTCGTGGCGCCGGACGAGCTGGAACACTCCCGGCACCTCCCTGTCCGGGCGCAGGCGGTAGCCGACCTCGTAGATGTCGCTCGCCGGGTTCTGTTTTTTGGGATTGAGCGATATCGATTCCCTCGAAAAGTCCGTGGTGACGAAATCGAGCCGGCCATCGGCGGTCTGGCCCATCCGATTCTCGCCGATAAAGCATACGCGTTCGTTGAATTTCTGCGCGTAGGCGTAGGACAGATCCCTGTCCATGCGCTGGACCGCGAGGCTGATATTTTCGTGGAACTCCGCCACGCCGGTGAGGTCGAAGATGGAGGTCATGATCGAGCGGTGGGCCGAGTACACGATCAGGAGTATCACCGAGGAAACCGCGGTCGCGACGATCACCTCGATGAGCGAGAAGCCGTCCCAGCCGCGCGAAGCCGGGTTTCGCGCGGGTCCGTTCGTCGCGGCCCCGATATCAGCGATTCCGCGCTTCACATCCTCTCCGGAAAGACGTAGCTGAGTGTGTAGTTCTTTTTACGGCCCCGCTCCAGCCAGTGGACGGTGATCTCTACCCTGCGGGCGTTCACGGGCCCGAAGAGCTCGTGCTCGAATTTTGCGGTTTTCCTGCTGTATGAAAAACCGGGGTATTCCCTGACGGGCTCTTCCCGCACGTCGGGCTCGCGCATGCGGTAGACGTAGTAGAGGCTCAGCCTGCTCTTGGCGATCAGCATCGCCCTGATCATATTTTTATTCCCGCCGATGGCGGCGATACCCGACGACACGCCCGAGATGATGGCGAGCATGGCGATGGAGAGGATGGCGATGGCTATGAGTATCTCGACGAGCGCGAATCCGCCGCCGCGACCGTTATTCGAAACCGACGTAGTCATGGATGATCCCGGCCTCTTTTTTAAGTCGGTTGATACGTACCGACCAGCGCTCGCCGCCGCCGACCAGAATGTGAATGATGGCGTTGTCGGAGGCGCCGGAAGGATAAAACGGTATGAATACGCTCCCCTGCCGCACCGGATCGGCGCCGGCGACGATCACCTCTTCGATGCTGAACGATCCCGGAAAGCGGTGGTACGAAAGCAGCCGGTCGGTCGAGTCGACGAACTTTCCCTCGCGGTTCATGTTGACCACCGATACGCCGTTCTCGCGGCTGAAGATCTTCTCATCGTAGCCGTCGAGTTCCATACTGCGCTCGTGCAGGTGCACGATGAGGTAATTGGTATTGCCCTTGAGAAAGGCGTCGTCGAAGCAGCGTGCGATGATGCCCGTGAGGACCAGGAAGCTCCCCCTGTCCGTGCCGGTGAGGCGCGGTATGCGCGGCACCACGAGCATCGCCATTATCGAGATGATGGCGATTACCACGATGAGCTCGAGGAGGGTGAAACCGCCGTTTCCCCGGAATGATCGCGCGGCACTGCTTCTTTTCACGGGGAGTACGATCACTCCTACCAGCTCTTTATGTCCGCATTCACGCCCTCGCCGCCGTCCCTGCCGTCGGCGCCCAGGGTCATGATTTCGTAGTCGTTGCCGTGATCGCCGGGCGAGCGGTAGATGTAATCGTGTCCCCACGGGTCTTTCGGGAGATCCTTCTTCTTTAAATATCCACCCTCGTTGTAGTTCATGGGCGCCGGCTCGGAATTGGGCTTTTCGATGAGCGCCGCCAGGCCCTGCTCGGTGGTGGGGTAGATCCCGCTGTCGAGGTTGTACCGGTCCAGCGCCAGGCCGAAGGCGGCGATCTGCTGTTTGGCGGCCTCGACGCGCGCCTTCTGCGGAATGTCCATGAAGCGGGGCACGACGATGATCGAAAGGATGCCGATGATGGCGATGACGATCATGAGCTCGATGAGCGTAAAGCCGCCGTTCTCCTTCATGCGCACGGCCGTGTCCGCGGCGCGCCGGATGAGTGTTTTCAATGCGTGTCTCATGTTTCCCTCACTGTAGAATAAGGTTCATCTCGAAGATGGGCAAGAGCACCGCTATAACGATAAGACCGATGACCAGTCCCATGATGATTATGATAATCGGCTCGATCATGCTGGTGAGGCTCGTCACCGTAAGGTCGAGTTCGGTCTCGTAAACGCGGCCGATGTTCTGAAGCATGGCGTCGAGCTGGTCGCTTGCCTCTCCGGCGGCGATCATGCCGAGGACAAGCCTGGGCAGAAAGTCCGCCTTCGCGAGCGCGGTCGAAACGGACGATCCCTCGCGTATCCGGTCCGCGGCCAGGTCGATCTTCTCCTCGATCACCGAATTTACCACGATCTTTTTGACGATCTCGAACGACTTCATGATGTCGACCCGGTTCGAGAGGAGCACGCCGAGGTTCTGCGTGAAGCGAAGCACCACGAGCTTGCGGTAGAGGTTGCCGACGAGCGGTACGGTCAGCTTGAATTCGTCGGCCTTGCGCCGGCCCTCGGGCGTTTTAACGTAGCGCCTGAGAAAATACGCGCCTGCGGCGGCGGCGGCGAAGAGCAGCGGCCAGAAGGCCGCCAGAAAATTGCTGAAACCCATCACCACCCTGGTGGGCAGGGGAAGGTCCTTGCCGAGTTCCAGGAACATGCGGGTGAGCGAGGGGATGATGTTAATCATGATGAACAGAACCACCAGAGCGGCGAAGAAGATGAGAAAGGTCGGGTACCAGAGCGCGGCCTGGATCTTGCCCTTTAGAATATTTTTTTTCTCTTCAAGCTCGGCGAGCCGTTCAATCACCTGGTCGAGCGAGCCGAGGCTCTCGCCGACCCGCACCATGTTTACGTACATCTCCGAAAAGACGATCGGGTGCCGCTCAAGGCAGGCCGAAAAGGACGAGCCCTCCTCGAGCTTCTCCTTGATGTCCGCGACGATGCTCTTGAAGTTCCTGTTGTCGACCTGGTCGATGATATCGTTGATCGAGATGAGCAGCGGCATTCCCGCGCCGAGCAGTACTGAAAGCTGGCGCGAAAAGATGCCGACCTGTTTGGAGCTGAATTTGAGGTCCAGATAGTAGGTGATCTCCTCGTACGCCCTGCGAATACCGCCCTTCGATGCGGAGGAGGCCGCGGAGGGATTGCCCCCGTGCTCCTCGAGCCTGACCAGATACAGTCCCATGCCCCGCACCTTCTGACGCGCCGCCTGTTCGCTCGAAGCGTCCACGACGTCGGAAACCGACTTGCCCTTCCTGTCGAGGGCCTGGTACTCGAAGATCATCTCAGCTCACCCTCAGCACTTCTTCAATGGTCGTACTTCCCGCCATCGCCTTCTCGAGCCCGTCCGAAAGAAGGGTCAGCATCCCCTCCTTTATCGCCTGCTCCTTGATTTCGTAGGCCTCGCTGCGGCCGATGATCATCCGCCGGATGTCGTTCGAAAGTGGAAGGAACTCAAAGATTCCGGTCCTGCCCATGAAGCCGGTCCCCAGGCACTTCTCGCACCCCTTGCCGTGGTAGAAGCGGCTTCCCTTGATCTTCGCCGCGCCGAGGCCGAGCTGTGACAGCATCTGCGCCGTGGGCCTGTACGCCTCACGGCAGTGAGGGCATACCTTGCGCACCAGCCGCTGGGCGAGGAAGGCGTTGACGGAGGAGGTGATGAGAAAGGGCTCCACCCCCATGTCGATAAGGCGGGTGACGCCGCTGGCCGCGTCGTTGGTATGGAGCGTGGAGAAGACGCGGTGGCCGGTCAGCGCGGCCTGTATGGCGATCTCGGAGGTCTCGAGGTCGCGAATCTCACCGATCATGATGACGTCCGGGTCCTGACGAAGTATGGAGCGCAGGCCGTTGGCGAACGTGAGATCGATCTTGGGCTTAACCTGCATCTGCCCGACGCCGTGAAGCTGGTACTCGATCGGGTCTTCGACCGTGAGGATATTGATCTCGGGCGAGCAGAGGCGCGAGAGCACGCCGTAGAGCGTGGTGCTCTTGCCGCTTCCGGTGGGGCCGGTGACCAGCACCACGCCGTAGGTCTTCCTGATCGTCTCCTCGAAGGACTCGAGCACCGTCTCGGAAAAGCCCATGGCCGACAGGTCGAAGTTCATGTCGGTCTTGTTGAGCAGGCGCATCACGACGCGCTCGCCGTAATAGGTGGGGAATACCGACACGCGGATGTCGATGTCCTTGCCGCCGATCTTGATCTGAATGCGCCCGTCCTGGGGGAGGCGGTTTTCGGCGATGTTGAGGTTCGCCATGATTTTGATGCGCGAGATGATCGCCCCCTGGAACTTCTTGGGCGGGGTGAACATCTGGTAGAGGATGCCGTCGATGCGAAAGCGCACCGCGAGGTCCTTCTCGTACGGTTCTATATGGATATCGCTCGCCCTGTCCTGCACGGCCTGGGTGACCATGGTGTTGACGAGGCGTATGATCGGGGCCTCGTTCGCCATGTCGAGGATGTCTTCCGTCTCCATTACGGGGGAGGAGAGTATCTCGAAGTCGCTGCCGGCGAGGCCGTCGATCACATCGCCGGCGGAATCGGCGCGCATGATGTCGAAATGGCTGTTGATGACGCGCAGGATTTCGGCTTCGGGGGCGAGCACGGTTTCTATGTCGTGGTCCGGGTACAGCATCTTGAGGTCGTCGAAGGGATGGATGTTGAGCACATCGGCCGCCGCGACCCGGATGAGCGAAGCGTCGGATTTGAAGGGGACGACCCTGTTTTTCTTGAGGAAGTAGGTGGGGACCCTGCCGAAGATGTTCTCCGAATCGTCGAATACGATGCTCTTGTGGTAAGAGATTCCCGACTGCTCCGCGAGCGCTTCGAGCACCTCGTCCTCGGTGGCCATCCCTTTTTTGATAAGGAGCTGCCCGAGGCGCAGCGGCGTGGACTTCTGGAGGAGGAGCGCCTCCTGGAGCTGTTCGGGCGTAACTACCTTCCGGTCGACCAGGAGGGCCCCGAGTGGTTTTGTCTTCCTGCCGCGGACGCTCATGACTATCGCCCCTTCAGCCTTCGCTGTTCCTCGCGCTTCTGTTCGGTTATCGCCTCCGCGCGCTCAGGCTTGGTGACGACGTGCGGCGTGATGAACACGAGAAGATTGGTCTTGGTGTACTGCACGGTTTTGCGCTTGAAGAACCAGCCCAGGAGAGGAATGTCGCCGAGTACGGGGACCTTTACCTCGGTCATCGACTGGTCGTTCCGGATGAGTCCGCCGACCACGATCGTCCTGCCGTCCTGCACGGAGATCTTGGTCTTGATGTCGCGCTTGCCGAGTTTCGGGGGAATGATGGCGCCGGTGGCGGAAACCGTCGTCGTTCCGAGGACGGAATTTACCTCCTGGTAGAGGTCGAGCGTAATGCGGCTCTTCTGGGTGATGTGCGGGGTGATCTTGAGCTTAACCCCTACGGGCTTGTACTCGAAGGTGTAAAACTGCACGCCCGTGTCGCTGATCCGGTTGTTGGTGGGCACCGGGATCTCCTCGCCCACGTTGAGCTCGGCCTCCTGGTTGTCGATGGTCAGAATCTGGGGCGTCGAGAGCACATTGAAGTTCTTGTCGGTGCCCTGGGCGTTGAGCAGGATGTAGCCCAGGATGTTGCGGTCGGCCAGGTAGCCGAGCTGAAAGCCCGTGGAGAGCGGCACCGCGAGCTTCTTGCCGGAGAGGCCCCCGGGAACCGAGTAGTTCGGGGCGTCCCCCATAATCGAAGAGCCCCCGTAGATGTGCCGGCCGCTCTGATCGCCGAGCATCCAGTCGATGCCGAAACCCCAGCTGTTTTCGGCGGAGACCTCGACGATCAGCGCCTCGATGAGCACCTGTTCGCGGACTATGTCAAGTTCCCTGACGATGCGCTCTATCTCGGCGAACTCCTGCGGCGTGGCGGAGATGATGAGCGAATTGGTGTCCTTGTTCGCTATAATGGAAAGCTTCTGCGCCGAGGCGGTTGGCGAGACCGTCTGCTGCGTCTGCGTGACGCGCGACGTGCGGCTCGACCGGCGTACCGCGGGCTGCTGTTGCGGCGGTGTGGTCGTCGGTGTGGGGACCGGGCTCGTATCTATTTTAGCGCTCTCCGAAAAGGGTATACGGGAAAGTACCGCCGCGAGCTTTTCCGCGTCGGCGTTCTCGAGGTGTATGACGTGGATATTGCCCTTGCGCGCCCGTTCATCCTGCGTGTCCTCCAACTTCTTATCGAGCGAACGGCTGATGCGGGTCAGGCCGCTGATTTCATTGGCGTTGCCGCTCAGGATTATGGTGTTGAGCGGAAGGTAGACCACGATGTCGGTATCGTTGGACTTGAGCTGTCGCAGCACGTTCGCGACCTCATTGGCGTCCGCGTATTCTATCTGATGCAGATAGGTGATGGCGCGGTCCTCGGCCGGAAGCGCGGCCGCGCCGTCCTTATCGACTATGATCTCCACGTTCTTCTTGATGGCGTCCTTTATCGGGATTACCTTTATGAGGTTCTCGGTCTCTATGACCGCGAAGCCTTTCACCTCGAGGATCGATTTAAGAATGTCGAAAGCCTGGGAGACCGGTATGCGCTTGGCGGAGCTGATCGTGATTTTACCGCGTAC
>JADFDB010000037.1 GCA_018263175.1 Spirochaetota bacterium | reverse complement strand
CTTTTTCATCCGGAGGATGGGCCAGGTGGGCACGGGGACAGGCGTCCTCTACGGCCTCAACACCCTCGGCGCGGCGGCGGGCTGTCTTGCCACCGGTTTCTACCTGATTAAAACATTCGGAGTGAGAGAATCGGTCTTCATCGCAGCCTTGATGAATATCGTCATCGCCCTTTGCGTTTTTTTTACCGCGCGGCTCGTGCCGATTCCCGAACCGCGCGAAACCGTGGATACCGTACCAAAGCACGACGAAGGCGCGGACTTTTCGACCGCCCGCCTGCGGGTTTTCCTTGTCCTCGCCGCGGCCGCGGGGTTTGTGTCGCTCTCGTGCGAAATCCTCTGGACGCGCCTTCTCGTCTTCATGCTCAAGACGACCGTGTATGCCTTCTCGATCATGCTGACCACCTTTCTCCTCGGGATCGGCCTCGGCAGTTTCATCTTCGCGCTCGTCGAGCGGCGTTTCACGATCAAGAACCACCTGAAACTCTGGGGACTGCTACAATGGGGTGTGGCCGCTACGATATTCCTCTCCCTGCTGGCTTTCGGTGCCTTCACCCGGATGCCGATCGGGGCATATTCCACCGGGGGCACCTGGACGGGGAGCATACTGCATGCCGGCCTCCTGCCTTCGATCATGGTGATGGCCCCGCCGACCCTGCTTATCGGGATCGCCTTCCCTGCGGCCGTCGCGGTGTTCACCAGGAATATCCCGCGCCTCGGGGAGTCGCTCGGAACGCTCTATGCCGCGGCCACCGCAGGGTCGATCATTGGCTGTGTCGTCACCGGTTTTTTCCTCGTGGGCGCCGTCGGGACCCAGCACTCCATGCTGATCATGGTGTTCATGAGTTGCTGCATCGCCACGGCCGCCCTTCTCCTCTCCGAGGGGCCGCGGGCCGAAGCAAGGAAGTCGGACGGTGCAGAACGGCCCGAGGGTTTCCACCGGTTATGGAAGTTCGCGCCATGGCCCGCCGTGCTCGCCGCGTTTCTCATCCTGCCCGGCGACTACCTGTTCCGTTACTACAATACGGGCGAGGCGATGCACGACCGCAGCTCGGTGATCGATTTCGCCCACGAGGGGATCGAGGGCATCACCACCGTACACCATTTCGCGAGCGGCCACCGGGTAATTTCGACCGGGTCGATCAATGTCGCCGGCACCGCGTACACGCTGCGCACGACCCAGAAGCTGCAGGCCCATATCCCGATGCTCCTTCATGCCTCGCCGCGGCTGATATGCCAGGTGGGTTTCGGCAGCGGTGAAACTTCGCGTATTGTTACGTCATACGATATAGAGCGCCTCGACGTCGTTGAGATAAGCCGCTCGGTGATCGAGACCTCGGACCGGTTTTTCGGCGACATCAACGGCGGCGTGGTGCGCAACCCGAAATTCAGGCCGGTGATCACCGACGGCGCGAATTATTTCCGGCTGACCGGCGAGCGCTACGACGTCATCATGAACGATTCCATCTGGCCGTATTACGCGGGAAACTCGGGCCTGTACACCGGGGAGTATTTCCGCGCCGCGAAGAGGCGTTTGAAACCCGGCGGCATTATGACCTCGTGGATGCCGGTGGACATGGACCTTTCGAGCTTCACCGCGCTCCTCAGGACCTTCCGCATGGAGTTTCACCATGTGAGCTTCTGGTTCGCCACCAGCCACGACAATCAGCACGCGCTCATCGCGGGCTCGGACACACCGTTCGCCGTCGAGCCCGGCGCCTTCCTCGCGCGTTTCGACCGTTACGCGCGGAAGGACCTCTCGGAGATAGGCTATTCTTCGCCGGCGGCCTTCATTGACATCTTCAAGTTCGACGAGTCTTCAATCGACGACATGGAGCCGCGCGGCAGGCCGCACACCGAGAACGATCCGTACCTCGAGTTCGCCGTTTCGCGCACCACCATGCACGATCTGACCAACTCCCTTTCGCTGATCCGGCTCCATCGGAAACCGGCGGCGGCACTCATCGTTCCCGACGGCAGACAAGCCGCGTTTATATCAGAAACGGAAAGAATGGGCCGGGCAAGCGGACACATTCTGTCCGCCATGGTGATGAACAGCGCGAGAAACCCCGCTTATACGCGCGAGATACGGACCGCCCTCTCGATCGTGCCGGATTATCCCGGCATCTCCACGCACAGCGACGGCATCTCGATGGCACCCGCGGAGAAAGCTGCGGCAGAGGGGCCGTCGTCACACGATGCCCTCGTCTCGAATGCACGGGACCTTCTGCGCCGTGGGCTGTATCGGCAAATGGTCTCAGTAGTACGCAACGCGCTCGCGATTAAGCCACGCTCGGATGAGGCCTTGACCCTGCTCGGAGAGGCCTATCTCAAGATGGGAAGGTTCGACGAGGCATCCACCTGTCTCAAAATGGCAATCGATTCCGGCGCAAAGGGCTTCGAGGCCCATTACCACCTCGGATGGATTTCTCTCCGGAAAGGGGACCTCGACGCGGCGGCGAAAGAGTTCACCGCCGGATTGCGCAAGAATTCCGACGCCGCGGAGCTGCATTACGCGCTCGGGATGACGCGGAAGTTCCAGTACCGGATTGACGACGCGCGGCGCAGTTTCGAAAGGGCCCTGGAGCTCACTCCTTTCGACGGCGAGATCCATTTCGAGCTTGGCCTGCTCCACGAGGCGGCCGGCGACCGGTTTGCCGCCGCCGGGCGTTATCGGCAGGCGCTGCTGCTTGATCCGTACCACGAGGGGGCGCGCCAGGGACTGGCCCGGCTCAACTGAACGCGGTCGGCACTATTCCAATCGTTCGGGTATATCCATGATCTCCTACTATTTATTGAAATACAATGTCGATCCGGGTCTGTTCGTCACGCTCACCAATTCAATCTATAACGGCCTCGTCGTCCTCGCCGTCGCGACCGGACTCTATCTGGTGTACCGGAAAATCGGCTCACTGGGCTATGAGGCCGGCCGTGTGCGGATCTTCTTTCTGATCATCACCGTAATCATACTGCCGGCCGGATTCATAAGCTCCCGTGCCGCGAACATCTTTTATCACCCGAGCGAGTTCTGGAGCTTTTCGCTGTTCTCCGATATCGTGAGCTCACAGAGCTACCACACCTTCCACGCGAGCCTCGTGCTTCCGACGGTGCTCATAAGCGCGCTCCTCTTCGCCATGCGCTTCCGTTTCTGGGATGTTTGCGACGCGTTCTTCCTGTACATACCGCTCTCAAACGCCATCGGCAGGGTCGCCTGCTTCCTCGTCGGCTGCTGCTGGGGCGGGCCGATCGCTTTCTCGATCTTCGGCTTTTCGTTCGACTTCTACAATCCAGTGCCGCTGTACGATATAGCGTACAACCTCGGCATCTTCCTCGTTCTGCGGGAAATGCACGCGCGTGTCTACGCCCCGGGGTCCGCCGAACGCTTCCGCGAGGGGGGCAGAATCACCGCGCTCTATCTCATCCTCTACGGCGACGCGCGCTTTCTTATCGAGTTCATACGCACCGAGTCCGTCGTCGCCCTTGGGCTCACGCAGGCGCAAATCGTGATGATCGTCTTTGTGGCCATCGGCTCGATCATCCTTGCGGCCACTGCCATTAAAAACCGTTACACCGACCTTCCCGGACCGGATAAGCCCCTGTTCGGCACGCGCATCGCCGCCGGAGGGCTTGTCGTGTATTTCGCCTTCTTCTTCGCCCTCATCGCGCTCCTCATGAAGGCCGGCCTCGTTACCTGGCCGCTCTTCCCTGTCGAAAGCGTGCCTGACGCCTGGGGAAGGATACCCTCGTACCTGCCGGTATTTTTCCTGGAGATCGCGGGACTTCTTTTTCTGCTGACGACCGGCATGCCGTTTTCGTCCGCATTCAGGCCCGATTACGGAAAACTGGCGAACTCCTGGTTTCTCTTCGGCCTCATCGGCAGCCTCGCGTACACCATCATCCTCCTCGAAGCTTCGAGCCATTCCCTGCGGGGAGCGGCGTTCTGGCCGCCCGTGATCGTCATCAGCCTGCTCAATTCCTTCTCCGAAGAAGTCTTTTTCAGACTCGTATTTTACCGGTTATTGAGAGGATCGGGGCTTAATGCGATGCCTGCCGTGGCGACTCAGGCAGCCCTGTATGCGACGATCCATCTCGCCGTGGGCGGGCCCGTCTTCTTCGTGCTGAGTTTCATCTATGGAACGGTGCTCGGCCTCATTTTCGAAAAAACCGAAAGCATCATCCCCTGTATGCTCTGCCATTTCATCATCGATATAGGGGTGATAGGACTTCCCCTGATGATGTACTGACCCGGCCGCACCCCTTTATGCTTCGTGGCCGTGCATGCGTCGGTGGCGTGTAAAATGGCGCACCTGCTTCCGGAAAAATGAATTGCATTAAACCGCGACCACGGTCATACAATCGGATGTGCGCATCGCTCGTTAATCCCGGGCCGACAGCCCGTTCAAACCGGAGAAACCGATGAACGACACAAAACGAGAAGAAAACCTCATTAAGTCCGTTATCAGAAGCCTGTACAATTTCGGAGCGTATGCCGCCCTTACCCGTCGTTCAACCGGACAGGCCCTGGCCTACCTTCTCGTGTTTTCGCTGCTGTGTGCCGTGATCGCCGCCGTTCCGCTGACACGCGAAATCAACGCCACCCTTATCGAGGCGGGGCGCTCGTTCAGCTCCGGATTCCCCGATTTCACCTTCACGCCAAACGGCTTCAAGGTGAAAGGCGCTCTTCCGGTCATATCCGCTGAAGACCAGAACTTCATCTGGGTATTCGACCCTTCCGGTAAGACGGACAAATCGATCCTGGACGGATATCAGAAGGGCGTCTATCTCTCCAACGAGGGTGTGCTGTATAAAAAGAGCGTGTATGAAACGAGGCAATACAGCCTCGACTCGATCAGGGAATACGCCCCGATCACCAAGCATGACGTCGAGCGGTGGATATCCTACCACTGGGTGCTGACCGCCTTCATTGTATTCTTTTTTCTGGCGTTTTCCGTTGCCGCCAAAATATTCAGCGCTCTGATCGTTTCCCTTCTCGGGCTCTTTGCCTGCGCCCTGACAAAGCGCCGTGCTGCCTTTGACCTTCTGTTCAGGCTGGCCATGTACGCCCTGACCCTGCCCATCATCATTAAAACCGCCGCGGCCGCCGCGAAAATCGACATTCCCTGGTTCTTCGTCATCTATTATGGAATCGCCCTCTTCTACCTGTACCGGGGGATCGCGACCATCCCGCCCCTCTCTTCTAACAGTGCCGATACGGTCAGGCCGGTGTGACATTGGAAGGCGCCGGCCGCTCCATTTCAAAATCAGGAGCCAAATGAAACTGAGCGATTGCAGACAGTGCAGGTTTTACGATGATGAGATCGATGCCGACACCGTCCGCTGTAATTTCTGGAACACGGTTGATTACCGTTTGATCGTGACCGGTAAAAACGGCGAGGCCCAGATGATCGTATGCCCTTCCGATTCGATGGCGTCCGCCTGATGCGGCAAGCTTCCAAAAGCCCCGTCATCCGTATGTCAGGGTTTCCCTTACAAAAAGATTGCGCTTTTCACCTGCGGGCGATATATTGATCTATACGAAACACGGGGAAGACAGCGACATGAAACGCCTGCTCATACTCATCATTGCAGCGCTATTGTTCGCAGGCACAACGCAATCGCTCCACGCCGGTTGCGAAGGCGACTGCGTCAACGGCACGGGTGTCTTTGTCTTCGAGGACGGCCGCCGGTATTCCGGTGAATGGAAAAACGGCAGTCCCGACGGCGATGGGGTGTGCGTACACCCCGATGGATCGCGATACGAGGGACGCTGGAAAAACGGCGTGATGCACGGCCAGGGAACCATCACCTATCCGAACAACCGTACCTACTCCGGCAACTGGGAAAAGGGCGAATGGCAGGGTGAGGGAAGTTACGTCTATGCCGATGGCAGCCGCTATACCGGAAGCTGGAAGAAAAATATGCGCCACGGAAACGGAACATTTACGGGTTCCGATGGTTCCAAATATACGGGAGAATGGAGGAACGACCGGCGCCACGGCTACGGCACCCTCGTCCTTCCCGACGGCCAGACGTACAGCGGAGAATGGGACAATGACCGCCGGAACGGTTTTGGTACCTGTGTACTTCCGGATGGCGAAAAATACCGCGGAGACTGGAAGGACGGCAAGCGCCATGGCAACGGCACCTGCCTTTTCCCCGACGGCAATAAATACACCGGCAACTGGGAGGAAGACCGCGAGCACGGCGACGGCACCCTTATCCTCTATCCGATGGGAATCGAATACCGTGTGCTGATGGAACGCGGGACCCTTATCCGAATGAAGCGCAAGTACTGAATTTCTCTATGCTTCCCGGGACCCGCCCGCATTCGTCGTATACGCCTTACATTTTTCTCGCGGCCTTTTCCACCGCCTCGATGATCGCGTTTGTCTGTGTCGGCGTAATCAGAAGGCTCGGTCGTATAAGCACCGATGAGGCATCCACGTCCCCGGACCGGAGCAGAAGGCCCGCCTGCGCGGCCGCCCGGCAGAACGCGAGAGCATTCTCAGGTGTCCCCATATCCGCCGCCAGGAGCAGTCCCGCTCCGCTCACCTTTCCGGTCTGACGCCGGCGTCCCCCGAGCGCTTTTTCGATTCCCGGGCGAAGGCGGCGCCCCATCGCCTCGGCGTTTTCCCACGGCTTCAATCGTTCATAGAGCTCGAGCGCGGCGATGGCGGCCATACAGCCAAGGTCGGAACCTCCGAAGGTGGAGAGATGAATGAGCGGGTGCCGATTCATGAAGCGATTTAGCTTTTTCGTAAAGACCGTCGCGGCGATCGGAAACACGCCCGCGCCGAGCGCCTCCCCGATAATCAAAACGTCCGGAACCACGCCGGAATATTCCAGGTAAAACCTTTTGCCGGCGCGGCCCATCCCGGACTGGGTTTCGTCGAAAACAAGCGCCGCCCCCGTTTCGTCGCATAACCGGCGAAGCTCGGCGAGGTATTCCGGGTATGCCGCACGGCAGCCATTCTCGGCCTGAAGCGGCTCAAGTAGTACCGCGGCGGTTTTACCGGTCACCGCTTTCGCCGCGGCCGAGAAGTCACCGAAGGGAACGGTTTCCACGTCGGGAATGAGCGGACCATAGAGCTCGCGGTCGGTTCGCTCGGAAAGACTGAGCGCGAAACCGGTCTGCCCGAACCACGATCCATCGACGGTAACAAGCCCGCTCCTGCCGGTCGCCCCGCGTACAAGCTTGCAGGCGAAATCGACACTCTCTCCGCGCATAACGCTGAATACGACGCATTCCAGTCCCTTCGGCGAGAACGAGGCGATTTTCGCTGCAAGCGCGGCCTTCTCCCGCGAGATCATCGGAAAATTCCCCTGATCGGTAGCCCTGATCGCCTTTTTAAAGGCCGTCGTCACTCCCCGCGGCCTCCGGCCGAGGTTATACACCGACCCTGACGTGATGCAATCTATGTAGCGCTTGCCTTTCTCGTCGTACACAAACGCCCCTTCGCGCTCAACCTCGACGATATCCAGCCCTTCAGCACGCATCCTGTCGAGTGCCGCTCCTGGAAAGAACCGCCGGTATTCGTCAAACAACTTCTTCTTGCTCACGCTGCCTGATTTCAATTGCCCCTCCTGCCAAGACCGGGGATTTTAGCGAAAAGGTCTTCGGCGCTCCTCAACCAGTTGAAAAGCAGGGTCTGGACGCGCTCATTATTGAGCAGGTTCAGTAAAAATGGGACCTTCGCGGCGGGAAGCGCAAGCGGCAGTATTGATTTCATTACTCCGACAGCCGCGCGCGCCGCGGCGATGATCTCGTCCATGTCTTCATCGGTGGCGACGAGCGGCGGCATAAAGCGCATCACCTGGGGAGCGTTCCCCGAATATGCGGCGAAGACGCCGTTCCTGGCGAGGGCATCCGACATCATGGGCCCCATGAATTCATGTATGTATTCTATGCCGATCATGAGCCCCTTCCCGCGCACCTCGCGGATTATCGCCGGATTCTCGCGGCGCAGATCTTCGAGCGCGGACCGCAGCCGCGCCCCCGACCGTTCGGCCCTCTCCCAGAGGCGCGTTTCGCGCATGAAGCGGATTACCGCGAGCGATACGCAGCATCCGATATCGGACCCACCGTTATATGAAGGATGAAAATCATGATGCCGGCTGAGAAATTTATTGATTCCCGGAATTCCCCGGTACAGCACCGCGCCGTTGGGATACACGCCTCCTCCGATTGATTTGGCAAGGGCCATAACATCGGGAAGCACTCCCGAATGCTCGCATGCGAAAAACCGGCCCGTGCGGCAGAACCCCGTCTGCACCTCGTCGAATATCAACAGCGCGCCGTGCCTGTCGCAAAGTTTTCGCAATTCTTTCAGATATTCGTCGTCGGCCGGATAAATCCCCGCCTCGCCCTGAATCGGCTCAATGATGACCGCCGCGGTTTTCTCATTTACGACGGATTTTATGGCGTCAATATCGTTGAATGGTACGAACAGGAATTCCGGCATGAGCGGCTCGAAATGACATCGGTAATGCTCCTTCCCGTTCGCTGAGAGGGCGAATCCCGTGTGGCCATGATAGGCCTTTACCGTGGAGACGATCGTCTTCCGGCCCGTCGCACCGCGCGCGAGCTTTATCGCGCAGTCCACGGCGTCTCCGCCACCGGACGCGAAGAACACACGGTTCAGTCCCTTAGGCGCGATATCGACGAGCTCCCGCGCAAGCGCCGCCTTCCACGGCGACACGAGCATCCAGCTCCCCATGTCGAGGGAGCCGAGCGCTTCCTCGAGCGCCGCGAGCACGACCGGGTTCCCCCTTCCGACATTGAAACATCCCGCCGAGGTAAAGCAGTCGATCATGGTCCGCCCGGTCGCCTGGTCCGTAAAGCGGATTCCCCGCCTCATGGTCTCCAATACATCGAGATGGCCGGCCTTAAGGTATTTGACCTGTCCACTGTTGATATGACGCGCGAACTGCCCCTCAATGCGCTTTTTTTCCGCGTGTCCAAGCACCGCGTTCTTTCCCGACGCCCTTGCTCGCATGTATCCTCCCTTCGATTCAAACCGGCGGCCTCCACGGACGACCATCCTTCTGGTTTATATCGCACAGGATTTTAAATGTCAACAGATAATGTGGGTTTGATTCGGTCGGGCCTTATGCTCGTATCAGCCGCCGGGAGCGCCCGGACCGCTTCCCTGCCTGAAGGCATTCATCCGCGGGAGGGGTCCGAAATACTGGTGCAGATAGCACCTGATCTTTCCGTTGTAGAGTTTTCGGTTTTTGTCGGCCTTCCGGCCGTAATATTTTTCGAAATCGGGGTGCGCGGTGAGGACGAAGACCGACCATGATTCGAGCGCGCCGAAAACCAGGCCCATCTGCCGGTAGAGCGCCACGACCTCATCGGCCTCGCCGATACGTTCGCCGTACGGAGGATTGCAAACGACGCAGCCGTAGGGTTTTTTAGAGCTGAACTCCTCCAGTTTTTTCTTTTCGAAGATGATCCTTTTAGCCACACCCGCGGCCGCGGCGTTTTCCCGGGCTTTCCGGAACACGCCGGTATCGATATCGGATGCATAAATTGAAAAATCATCCCGGCGGATCTTCGTACGCGCTTCTTCGCGCATATCGGTCCACAGGGTTTTTCCAAAGCAGGGCCAGCGCTCGGCCGCGAATTCCCGCCCCAGTCCGGGCGCGATATTGGCCCCGATGAGGGCCGCCTCAATCGGGATGGTACCCGAACCGCACAGCGGATCCGCGAACGGCCGCGAGTTCTCCCATCGGCTGAGCAGTACGAGCGCCGCGGCGAGCGTTTCGCGCAGCGGGGCCTCCCCTTTCCCCTTCCGGTATCCACGCTTGTGCAACCCCGGACCGCTCGTGTCGAGTGTGATGAGGGCCCGGTCGGATACAAGTGAAAGCTCGATCGTAAAGAGCGGACCGTTCTCCTCAAAACGCTCGCGCCGGTATTTCCTCGACATCGCCTTTACCACCGCCTTTTTGATAATAGACTGGCAGGCCGGCAAACTTGAAAGTTTCGATTTTACCGATCGGGCCTCGACGTTCATCCTGCCGTTTTCGGGGATGAAGCGCTCCCATTCAATCGAATACGCACCGTCGAAAAGCGCGCCGAAATCACCGGCATCGTATTCAGCCATGCGTATTTGTACGCGGTCGGCCGCTCGAAGCCACAGGTTGCAGCGGGCGATATCGCGCTCGTCTCCTCTGAAAAACACCCGCCCGTCCCCGGTTTTCAAATCGGTGTATCCGAGATTCCGCAACTCGTCGGACACCACCGCTTCGAGCCCGAAAGCGCATACCGCCACCAGCGTTAAGGTCTGCATTACAGATCTCTCCCCTTGCCCGAGTCGGCTATTTCGACGAGATCACGCGGATAAGGATCGATAAAGACCTGGTCGAGCAGATATCGGTTCCCGAAACGGTGCGACCACGATCGCAGAAGGTACACGAGCGTGCTCAGAGGAATCCGTTCATCGCGGTATTCTTCGATCGAGTCCAGAAAAAACTTCTTTTCCCCGGCCGAAAGGTCTCCCGAAAAGCCCCCGAATGCATGGAGTAAAACATTTATAACCGCCCCGGTAGACGGTGGTTTCAGGAGCGCCTTTTCAAGACAGGCACGGTACTCCGCTAAAAGTGCCGCCGCATTTTTCTTATCGTGCCGTGCAATGACGCGCCCCATCTCGCGCATGCCCGACTGGCTGGAGCCGAGAAGAAGGAGCTTGTGCCGCGTATGAAAATCCACGAGACCCCCGATTGTTTGAATGCGCTCAACTTCCCGGAACCGCCTCAGAGTAAACAGCCTGATCAGGAAATGCTCGCGTAGCGTAAAATTGCGAAGCCGCCCCTCGTCCTCGGCGGGTAAATCCGGAAAGGCGGCGAGCACGCTCCCGCCAAAAAATCCCGAGCGCTTAACCGTACGCGACACATTCTCTCTTCCCACGTACGCTTTCACATTCCGGGGCCCGCACGACGGCGAACCATTTTTAAGGATAAAACCGTCAACCTGCTCCAGAGACTCCAGAAAACGCGCCGAGAAATCCTGCATCTCCAGGGTAAGCTCCCTGCCCGTGGACGGCTGGTAAAGTATTTTCCGGTCACCGTCCATAACGATGCGGACCGGTGGCCGGGGAACGCCAAGCCCCGTTTCCATCTCGGGACAGACCGGAATGAAATCGACATGCTGTTTCATCTTGTGGACGAATTCATCCGGAATAACCTGGCCATTGTACCTGCACGCCGCGAATCCAAGACATTTACTTACGACAACCGTCGGTCGCGGATATCTCATCACAATGCTCCTTTCGGTCTTCTTTTGGAAATTACCGCCTTCCTTGAGACATATCCCATTGTGGATTGGCCATCGTCGGCCCTGCAATCGCCGAATCAACCGATAATATCGCTCCACGCAGTGCGCACGGCCGGGACAACTCCTGTGTCGGCGGATTGTCCGCACCGATAAAGCGCTGACTTCAACCGGCATGACGTTCGCGAACAAGGTCAACATCGAGCGGCAGGGGCTTTTCCGGATCGATATAGAGCGAGAGCGCGTTTTCGGGACAGTGCTCCACGCAGAGCCCGCAGCCGGTACAGCGGCTCCGATCGAGCGTCCATTCGATCCCGGCGGGCCGGATTGCGCCGAAATGACAGGCTGCGGCGCATGCCCCGCAGCGCCTGCACCTCAGCGCATCGCGCCTCACAGCATATCCGGCATCGGCGGCCATAGAGAGTTCAGGATCGAAACGCCGGGCGAAGCCCGTCGCCTTCAGGCTGACGCAGGTGTCGGGATGGCAATTGCAGATAACGCCGGTGGAGCCGCCCGTCGCCACCTTGAAGAAGGCCTGCGTTACGTATCCCATCCGCCTGAACCGATCGACGATCGACAGCGCCTCCTCGGGCGAAATCCTCCTGGCGTTGTATTTCGCTCCAAGCCGCTCGACCCAGAATCGGGCGGTGGCCTCGCCCACACAGATGCATGAGTTGAGCGTATCGGCGGGCGCACCCAGCGTCTTTTTGCACGGGCAGTCCATTACCGCGATGTAGCCGGGATTTTCGAAGATCACCGAATGCGCGTACCTGTACGGGACGATATCCCTGTTTGCCTCGCCCACGACCCTTAAATCCGCGTTAAGCGTAAGGATTTTCCTCGCGTCGCCTCCCGATAAGAACTTGGCGTGGTACCGGTCGAACGCCATCCTGATAATCGGTCGCAGCGGACCCAGCCATGCGAACCGTGCCGCAAGGAAGCGAAAGAGACGGTAGAGCGTTCTGACGTAGGGATAATAATACACGAAGTACAGGTAATTATGCGCGGCACGGTCCAGGCGCCAGCCGTGTTTTCCGAGGAGTTTTCGTGTCGACCGGAGCATGTATTCTCAAACTACACCTATCGGCATTACGTAGAGCGGCGTTTCGTTCTCGCGCATCCGCACGGCGTACCTGACCTTGTCGTCGTGGAAGGCGCCGATCCCCACCGTGCCCAGCCCGAGCGCCGCGGCCTGCAGGTAGATGTTTTGCGCGGCATGTCCGGCCTCCATCGAGGCGTACTGGATTCCACGTTTTGAATACTTCCCCGTTGTGCGGTCGAACGCCGCGGCGATAATAATTGAGGCGGCGCCGTCGCGTACGGACTTCTGCCCCAGCGCGGCCGCGCTCAGCGACTCGCGCGATTCGCCCTCGGCCACAGTGGCAAGCTCGTGACCAAAGGTCACGTAACGGTAAACACCCGGGGGCAGACCGTCGACGGCCCCCGCCACACAGTAGATCTCGAGCGGATACAGCCCCCCGGCCGACGGGACCGCCCTCAGGCCGCCGCCGCCGGTGGTCCCCTGTGCGGCCCATAAGAGCTGTGAAAGCGCCGCCATCGACAGCATCGAATCGCCGTAACTCCTGACCGACCTTCTCAGGCTGATGGCCCGTTCGACGGTCACTTTCCCCGACAGGTCAGGCGCTGTAAGCTTTATTGTCATGGCGTACTCTCCCCTGCTTGATTTATCATCGACTTTCCCGGCATCTCGACTGCATTCTCGCAACCGAACGACTTCGACAGAGCCTCGCATACATCTTTAAAAACGGCGCGTCAAACGCCTATCTTTCGGACGGTCAGAAACAGACCTGGCAGCCAGGATACCGTACGGCGAGTGCAGACACAATCTCATCCCTTTCGGAATCATCGAAGACTGCGCACACCCTGCTCGTCGACAGGCCTTTTTCATTAAAGCCGCTTCTCCATGAGACGATACGGCCGGGTATCATGAAATAGCGCACTTCTCCCGCACCGCAGCATGCGCTCCCCACCGTCGAAAGTGCGCGAACGCAGAGGACCTCCCCGAAGGAGACGGACAGACGGATCTCTTCAACCAGGCTGTATCGCCAGGCCGGCGAGTCGACCTCATCCCCGGCATTGCGGTGAACATACTCGGCGCTCTCCACCTTCGGGATCTCCATCCAGTTTAGCTCGCTCAGGCCGCGAATATCGCGGCAGCTCTTTACTTTGTATAGTGCGTAATTTTAGATTTTTGTCCATAATAATATTTCAGGATTTACGCAGCGAACCTGCGTATGCAGAAATCCCATTTACAACGGGGCACCGCAAAAACAGAAAACCCCGTCAATAAACGGGGTCTCCATGCTGCCCGGCTAGGGTTCGAACCTAGACATTTCTGGTCCAGAGCCAGACGTGTTGCCAGTTACACCACCGGGCAATGATGGATTATACATTTCCGGCCGGACGTTTTTTGTCAAGTATTTTCACTGAAGTGAACGACCGGCCACGGAGCGCCGCGACCGGCCTCTAGATCTCAATCAAACGCCTGGTCCGTCTTCCAGACCTCCCATACCTTTCCGACAAGATCGGGTCCCGGCTTCAGCGTCATCTTGCCTGGCTTCCATCCCGAAGGCGTCGCCTCGGTCCCCTTGCTCTGCCGGACATGCTGAAAGGCCTGTATCTGACGGATGGATTCGCTCACATTTCTTCCCACGGGCGGCGTGAGTACTTCGAATCCCTGCACTATGCCATCGGGGTCGATGATGAAACGGCCCCTCGTTTCAACACCGGCATCCTCGTCATAGATTCCATATACACTCCCGACCTTCCCGCCGCCGTCGGACAGCATCGCAAAGGGGATACCGCCCTTCACCATTTTCGAAAGTTCCGTGTCGTTCCACATTTTATGGACAAAGATACTGTCCACGCTCATCGAAAAAACCTCTACGCCAAGTTTCTGAAATTCCGCATATTTTTCGGCAACTGCCGAAACTTCGGTCGCTCATACGAAAGTGTAATCACCCGGATAGAAGCAGAGGACAACCCACTTGCCAAGATGATCGGACAGTTTCACATTGATGAATTTCCCCTTATGATACGCGGGTGCCGTAAAATCGGGCGCTTTTTTTCCGACTTTAATCATTGTTGCAGGTCCCCCTCCAATAATTTTTTCGTCAACGGGCAGATTGAGTTTTTTATCCGGCGTTGCTCCAACGACTGATCCCGTTGGCCGTGCGCATCCGGCGGGTATTTCCCCAGCCATCTTGAACCTCCTCCGACATTATTTTGGTTCAGCATAGAGGTTTACCGTGAAAAGGTCAATAAATAAATAATAATAAATGTTCCGATTATTATTATTTTAGGGCTTTCCCGCACCGCAGGCGGGGGGAAACCGGTTTAATGCCCAGTTATACAACAATTCTATTCATATCGATGATGGTATCATCAGGCAACGCTTTCACCTCTCGTAATGCCTTGACTTTACATCATCTATATGCGATAAAAAGCAGACCTGCTGAGTATGCAGGGAATATCGGTTTTCCCCCCGCCTGCGGCGGGAAAACCGGTCTTAGTTCCAGGTTATGCAACAACGTTAATAATGCCGGATCGGCGACCATGCGCGTCACAACGGCCGGACACCGTAATGAGGCGGACCATTACATCCATCAACCGGATAAAGCTGTTCACGGAAACGGTAACAGGCATCATGTTTCTGCTGGCCGGCTGCACGTGCGACATGCTTAAGGCAACGGAGGTAAATACACACAGGGATATCTCCGACGGATTGCGCCGCGGCAATTCGCTCTACTTTCTGTGCGATTATGTGCTCTCCGGGCCGGGGTATACGATTATACCCATGTATGCCTATAAACAGGGGAAGATCTATTACGATGCCGTTCATCTCTATTCTCTCGACTCTGAAAAATCAGGACTGGCCAGACTGGCTTCACTCAAACCCACATCGTCCCACAGAGGACGCGGCTCGGTTAAAGACGCGCGATGGGCGACCATGGGCTCGTCCATATATGTGCTCTATCGTACCGGCTGGAGCTCCGCCAACGATGGAGTGTACGAGCTCTTTCTGTTCGACAGTACAGAGCGTCTTGCCCGCGAGATCACCGGAGACGAAAAATCCTCCCTGCTCGAGCGCCTCTTCGTGACCAAAGGCCGCCGTCCGGGCCTCGGGCGGGACGTTATCCCCGCATCACGCGTCCGGTACCGCCTGGCCGGAATGGACGATGAGGCCTGGCAGCTTCCGCTTCCCGCCGACTATGCCGATTTAAACGAAAAGCAATGCGAGAGGATACTTATCGAACAGCGAGGCGACACATCCTTCCGCAGGGCGGCATTGAGAAACATCCTCCCATCGCTCTCGGAAGAAAAAGCGCGCGGCATCATCGCGGCAATGGAGAACTATAAATCGAATCTTTCCGGTTATAAACAGAAGATTTACAGCCCATTGCTGGAGGAGTGGTCCGCGAGAATCGCCATCCTCGCGAGATACAAAAACGCCGCCAGCGCCGGCGAGAAAATACGCCGGACCACAGCCGGCTTTGCCGATGCCGATGGGCGGACGGCCCTGATGGTTGCCGCGTATTTTAACGATACATCACTGCTCGATACGCTCATTCGCGCCGGTGCCGCGATCGATGCGCGCGACGCTTACGGATGCACGCCCCTCATGTACGCGATATTCGGCACCGCGCCGGACGCGATGGAATACTTCCTTAAAAAGGGTGCTGATACAAAGACGTCCTCCGCCTCGGGCTGGACGGCGTGGATGTTCGTAAGCGGCAGCGATCTGAGGGAAGGTTATCTCAGGCTTACGGGGAAATGATCGTTCTGCACCCCGTTCGCCGGTTTAAAGGGCATGGGCTTGTTACAAAGCCTGATGATATCGGGTTTTCCCGGCTATGCAACGACTCCAATGTAGGTCGATGCCGTGATACGCCCTGAAAATACTACATGTCAATGGTCGGGTGTTTTCTGATTGCATAAACACAAAGCTCCGCAAAGAGTGAAACGGATAACCCGATGGTGATTTCATCACAGGCGGGCATGTATTCAGCTTATCATGGAAACGAACCATGGCCACTGAAACCGATTTACTGAAAACAGCCGAGTGTAATTTTGACGCCCTGCGCCAGAGGCGGTCAAACCGGGTCGTTAACCTCGGACTGTACGCCAACGCACTGCTCGCCATTCTCAAAATATCGACCGGGGTCCTCGGCCACAGCAAGGCCCTCCTGGCCGACGGCATCAACTCTTTCTCGGACGTCGTCTATTTCCTGTTCGTCAAACTGCTTGTAAAACTGTCGGCACAGCCCGCCGACGACGAGCACCCCTACGGGTACCACCAGCTCGAGAGCATAGCGGCTGTCGTCATCGGCGCCTTCGTCATCACCACCGGCATTGCGATCTTCTGGGACTCCATCAACTCCACCTTCGGTTTGCTGTCTCGCACCGATGAGAGAAACCCCATTGAGTTTTACACGATAATCGCGGCGCTTATTACGATTTTCATTAAAATATTTCTGATGTTGAACGCCTCCGCGGTCAGCAGAATCACGCAGAACATGGCCGTTTCCGCACTCGCGAAAGACCACCGAAACGATATTTTCGCCTCGCTGGGGGTATCCATCGGGATAACGCTCGGTCTTTTCGGTTTCCCGTGGGTTGACCCGCTGGCGGGTGCGCTCGTGGCTATTATCGTGGCAAAGACGGGCATCGATATCTTACGGGAATCCACGGCGGAGCTTATGGACACGGTGCCGGGCACTGAAATGGACCACAAGATCAGGGAAATTCTCTCCACCCGTGCCGATGTTAAAAGCATTGAAAGCATCCACACGCACAGGTTCGGTCCCTATTATATGGTGAATATCACGATCGGGATCGACGGTGGCATGAGCGTCTCGGAGGGTGACAGGATCGCGGACTCTATCGAAAAGCTGTTATATGAAAAGGTCGAACTTCTCAGGCGTGTGTACATCCACTATCATCCTCCGAAACGGCGCATAAAAAGAAAAGAGTGATCACACCCCGGCTGTCCGCTATCCTTTCTTCGCTTCCCGCGCCCACGAGTCCTTGAGCGTGATGGTCCTGTTGAAAACGAGGCGTCCCGCCGCGCTGTCCGGGTCGACACAGAAATAACCGAGACGCTCAAACTGGAAACGGTCTCCCGGCCGGGCCGCGACGACATGGGGCTCGATATATCCCGTCACGGTTTTAAAAGAATCGGGATTGATATTCGAGAGAAAATCCTTCCCCTCCTCCGCTTCGTAGGGATCTTCCTTCGTGAACAATCGATCGTAAAGCCTCACCTCGGCCTTAACGGCATGTGCGGCGGAAACCCAGTGCAGCGTCCCCTTCACCTTGCGTCCGTCGGGAGCGCTGCCCCCGGTAGACGCCGGGTCCCACGTACAGCGCAGTTCGGTTATTCCCCCGCGCTCATCTTTTTCCACGCCGGTACAGCTTACCAGGCATGCGCCGCGCAGCCGCACCTCTCGCCCCGGAGCGAGCCTGAAGAAGCCCTTTGACGGCTCTTCCATAAAATCATCACGTTCGATGTACAGCACGCGCGAAAACGGCACCCTGCGCGTTCCTGCCGAGGCATCCTCCTGGTTGTTCGCGATTTCGAACTCGTCGACACGGCCTTCGGGATAATTTTCGATGACGAGCCTGAGCGGATTCAGCACCCCCATCACGCGCGGCGAGCGCTTATTGAGATCCTCGCGGATGCAGTGCTCGAGCAGGGCCATATCCACCATCGTGTCGCGTTTGGCCACGCCGATGATCGCCGCGAAGGCGCGTATGGACTCGGGCGTGCAACCGCGCCGGCGGAGACCGGAGATGGTGGGCATGCGCGGATCGTCCCATCCGCTCACATGCCGCTCCTTTACGAGCCTGAGGAGCAGGCGCTTGCTCATCACCGTATAGCTTAAATTGAGCCGGGCGAATTCGATCTGCCGCGGACGCACCCTCCCCTCCTCCGCAATGTGGTCGAGGAACCAGTCGTAGAGCGGGCGGTGCACCTCGAACTCGAGCGTGCAGATGGAATGTGTAATGCCCTCGATGTAATCGGACTGACCGTGGGCGAAGTCATACATGGGATAGATGCACCAGTCGTTGCCGGTGCGGTGATGCTCGGCACGCTTGATCCGGTAGAGCACGGGGTCGCGCATGTGCATGTTGGGCGAGTCCATACCGATCTTCGCGCGGAGCACCTTTGCGCCGTCGGGAAACTCGCCCTTTTTCATGCGCGCAAAGAGGTCGAGGTTCTCATCGGCCGGGCGATCGCGCCATGGGCTTGTCTTACCCGGCTCCGTGGGGGTGCCCCGCGTGGCGCCGATCTCCTCGGCGCTCATGTCGCAGACGTAGGCGAGGTCTTTTTTTATCAGCAAAACCGCCCAGTCGTAAATTGCCCCAAAATAGTCCGAAGCGTAATAGGGCCGGTCGTGCCACTGAAAACCGAGCCAGCGAACATCCTCCATGATGGAGTCGACGTACTCGACCTCTTCCTTTTCGGGATTAGTATCGTCAAAACGAAGATTGCACCTGCCGCCGTATTTGGCCGCGAGGCCGAAATTAAGGCAAATGGATTTGGCGTGACCGATATGGAGATACCCGTTCGGTTCCGGCGGGAAGCGGGTGTGCACGGCCGCGTCGTTTTTACCGCTTTTTAAATCCTCTTCTA
>JADFDB010000036.1 GCA_018263175.1 Spirochaetota bacterium | reverse complement strand
GGATCCACAACCGGAGCCGGGAAGGATCGTTCCCGGTAAATATCGTCGAAATGTTCGAGGTGGACGACATCGACTATATCTCGCCCGGCGATATCCTTAAGATAAGCGCGGCCGGGGGCGGCGTGCTGTCGCGCTCGAGCGGCGCCTATATGCGCTCGGTCGTGGGGATCGTCTCGGGGAACCCGACGCTCGTGATCGACAACACGGGCGAGTCGAGGAAGGCCTACCCGGTGGCGCTCGCCGGGAGGGCGCTCTGCAAGGTTGACGCGCGAAGCCGTCCCATACGGCCGGGCGACCTTATCGTGACATCGGAAACGCCGGGCTGCGGCATGGCCGGAGAGATCGACTCGTTCGCGAAAATCGGCACCGTTATCGCCAAGGCGCTGGACGGTCTCTCCGAGGGCATGGGGACCATCCCGGTGTTCGTGGCTCACCTGTAAAAACAAGACAGGCGGATCGCGCTGATCCGCCTGTTCCCCCGGCCGAAGAAAATCGTTCGGGCCTGCCGCGTTGTGCCGGCCAACCCGTCTTAGGCATACGATCAGGGCTGGAGCCGCTTCAGAATCTCGATCTCCGACCGGCTGAACACCTCTTCCTGGTACTTGTTGACTTCTTTCGCGATCTCTTTGCCCACATAGGTGATCTTCCTGCTGTAGGGCTTCCTCTCGTACCGGTCCACCCACATGACGACGGTGCTCTTTCCCGAATCCCATATCCGGGCGCCCTGGTTGTCTTTAAGTGTTTCCCCCGTAAACGGGCCGTACTGGTCCTGGATGCGCCGGTTTACCTCGTCCATGGCCAGGTAAGGGAAACGCACGGCCACGTAATACAGGCGGGGCTCGACCTCCGCGGCGGCCGTGTCGCCGGTATCCGCGGCAGGGGCGGTCTCCCGGACAAAGAAGCCGTATATATACTCGATGTCCCCGTCCCGCGAAGTGATGATTTTTCTTTCATCGGTGTAGGTGATCTTTCCGAGCACGTTGTTCTTCACCGAGTTCAGCGAATCCCCCCATTTGGTCTTGTTGAACCCATCTATCGATTTCGCCGTGGCCCTGGCGGGCTCTTTCGCGGCCGGGGTCTCCTTCACGGTGGGCGGCGGGGTCCGCCTGGCGGGGGCCGTCTGGGCGAAAAGCGATGAGCATGCCGCCAGAATGCATATCGCCAGGAATCCCTCGATGAATCGTTTCATGGTGTGAATCCTCGCTGTAAGATGTCGCGGGCCGTCATGGTGCCCGGGACGGGACATGGGGCGCCTGACTATAGTATCGGACCGGCGCGGCAAATAATGAAAGGGATTATTTGCCCCGATGCGCCCAAATTGTATTGACATACTTCGCGCAATCGGATACCGGAAGATGAGTTGCGGCGATTAAAGAGGAGGAGATATGGCTGGTATCCTTGAGGTAAACGACGGCAATTTCAACAAGGAGGTCCTTGAGGTCCCCGGGAAGGTGCTCGTGGATTTCTGGGCCCCGTGGTGCGGTCCCTGCCGAATGCAGACCCCCATTCTGGAGCGGCTTGCGCAGTCCGGGACCATCAGCGCGAAAATTACCAAACTCAACACCGACGAGAACCCGCAGATCGCGCAGAAGTATGGCATCAGCTCCATCCCCACGCTGATACTCTTTGCCGACGGCGACGAGAGCGAGCGGATGATAGGGGTTCAGCCGGAAAACGTGTTGAGCCAGAAGCTGAAATAGCCGGCCCCCCCAGGTCCCGGTTTCACCATCCCCGGTTCGCTATTCTCAATGAGAACGGTAGTTCAGCGAGTGTTGCAGGCAGGCGTGGAGCTTGACGGCTCGGCGGTGGTCTCCATTGGAAGGGGCATGCTTGTGCTCGTCGGATTTCATCGTGACGATACCGATACGGATCTTGAATATATCGCCGGCAAGCTCCTGGACCTGAGGATTTTCGACGACGGAGCGGGAGTGATGAACCAAACGCTGTCGGAAACGGGAGGCGGACTGCTTCTCGTTTCGCAGTTCACGCTCTACGGCGACGCACGTAAAGGGAGGCGTCCATCGTATTCGGATGCGATGCCTCCGGGACCGGCCCGGGAGATGTTCAACCGCTTCGTCGCCCGCTGTAGGGCCCTCCACCCGGCGGTGGAGCAGGGGGTGTTCGGGGCGGAGATGATGGTGAGTCTCGTCAACTGGGGCCCCGTCACCATTCTACTCGACAGCGCCCGGCTTTTTTAGGCCTTATCGGCCGCGTGAGGATTCTATTCATTCATGAAGATCATACTGACAGGACCAAAATGCTCCGGGAAGAGCACGATCGGAAGGCGGCTGGCCGAGAGCACCGGCCTGCCGTTCATCGAAACCGATTCCCGCCTGGAGGAGCTTTATTTCGGGGAGACGGGAGAGCGGCGGAGCTGCCGGGAGATCTGCTCGATCGAGGGCGAGGCCTCCTTCCGTGTGCGCGAGACCCGGGCGGCGGCCGATATCGCGGCGCGCGACTGGTGCGTGGTCGCTACCGGCGGCGGAACCATGCTCGATCCCGAATCCCGGAGACTTTTCGCCTCCGCTTCCGTCCTCGTGCTCATCAAGGCGCCGATTCACCTGCTCTGGGACCGCCTGCAAAAGACCGGGCTTCCGCCGTTTCTTTCGTGCACGGACGGGCTGTCGGAATACGAGGAACGGGTACGCCGGCTCTACGAGGCGACGGAACACCTCGCCGATATCGTCTTCAGCGTGACATCCGAGAACGAAAACGACGTGCACCGCCTGCTGATGGACCGCATCGCCAACGTCATGCTCCTGCGCATGGGCTCGCCGAGCTCGTTCGGCGAGGTAGTGCGCGTAACGACATTCGGCGAGAGCCACGGTCCCGCCGTGGGCACGGTGCTCGACGGCGTGCCGCCGATGGTCGAGCTCTCGGAGGCCGACATACAGCGCGAGCTGGACCGGCGGCGTCCCGGTCAGAGCGCCGTTACGACGCCGCGCTCGGAGGAGGACCGCGTGCACATCCTTTCGGGCGTGTTCGAGGGGAAGACTACCGGCGCGCCGATCTGCTTGCTCATATACAACAGGGATCAGGATTCCTCGAAATACGATGCGATCCGGGACGTCTTCCGCCCCGGCCATGCCGATTTCACCCTCTGGAAGAAGTACGGCATCCGCGATCACCGGGGCGGCGGCCGTTCGTCGGGGAGGGAGACGGCGGGGAGGGTGGCCGCCGGGGCGGTCGCGAAAAAGCTCCTCGCCGGGCACGGCATCTCCGTCACTGCCTTTGCCCAGGAGATCGCCGGCATTCGGGGCGAGATCGAGGACTATGAATCCATCGAGGGCAATCCGGTCCGGGCGGCCGATCCCACGGCGGCGAGGCTGATGGAGGAGGCGATCATCCGGGCGCGTTCCGAAAAGGATTCGGTGGGCGGTGTGGTGAAGCTTGTGGCGAGGGGCGTTCCGGCGGGGCTGGGCGACCCCGTGTTCTACAAGATGGACGCGCGCCTCGCGATGGCGCTTTTTTCCATCGGCGCGGTAAAGGGCGTTGAGATCGGCGCGGGATTCGAGTCGGCGCGTTCGCGGGGAAGCGAAAACAACGACCCGATGCGCGATGGCACGTTTCTTTCGAACAAAGCCGGCGGCATTCTCGGCGGCATTACGACCGGCGCGGATATCGTCGCGCGCGTCGCGGTAAAGCCTACCGCGTCCATATTCCGCGAGCAGCACACGATCGACACCGGCGGGGCCAACCGCACCATCGCCGTCGAGGGGCGGCACGATCCCTGCATCGTGCCCCGCATCGTGCCGGTTGTCGAGGCGATGGCGGCGATTGTGCTCCTCGACGCGCTTGAAATCCAGCGGAAGATACGCGGCGTATCATGAATATACTGCGCGGTATCCCGGGGGAGAAGGGCTATTTCAAGAACCCGGTCGTTACGCTCGGAAGCTTTGACGGCGCGCACCTGGGGCACCGGAGGATATTCTCGACGGTGCTGAATATAGCCCGGCAGAAGGGCGGCGACGCGATCGTCATAAGCTTCACCGAGCATCCCCGCAAGGTGCTCACTCCGCTTACGCCGCCGAAGATACTGACGACGACCGATGAAAAATTACGCGCCATCGGTGAGTGCGGCATCGATAATGTCGTGCTTCTGGACTTCACGCGCGGGATGGCCGATATGAACGCGGCGGAATTTTTCAACGAGGTCGTTCTGAAGAAGATCGGCGTGATCGATATCGTGGTCGGATACGACCATGCCTTCGGCAGGAACCGCGAGGGCACGATCGACTTTTTGCGCGAGCTGTCGAAGTCGCGCGGATTCGGCGTTACGAAGGTCGAGCCGAAGAACTTTTATTCCCGTCCCGTATCGTCGACCTGGATACGCACCGAGATAGAGGACGGCAACGTACGGCTTGCATCCGCGCTCCTGGGACGGGACTACGGCTTGCGGGGTACGGTCGCGGCAGGCGCGGGGCGGGGCCTCGAGATTGGATTCCCGACCGCCAACATAATTCCGGAAGACCGCGATAAGGTGATTCCGGGCGACGGCGTGTACGCCGTGCGGGTCCGGTCGGAGGACGGGCCGTGGCTCAAGGGCATGCTGAACATTGGCACCAATCCCACCTTCGACGGGGTCAACCGGACCATCGAGGTCAACATCTTCGACTTCGAAGCGGACCTCTACGCTAAAGTCCTGGAAGTGGAATTCGTCGAACGATTGCGCGAGGAGGTCCGCTTCGCGTCGGCAAAGGAGCTCGTGAAGCAGCTCGAGAAGGACCGCATAACGGCACTGGAGGCACTCGATGGACAATCACGCTGATATCTCTCCGGCATACGCTCGGCTCGTGCGCCTGAACGGGGTCTGCTACGAAATATTCGATCTCCCTTCCGGTCCCTTCTATATTTTCGCCGACGACGTGGCGCTTCGGCTCGCCTCATTTGAAGAGGCGATCGACGAGAAGGCGCTTGCAAGGGATATCCCGCGCAGGCGCAACGCGGTGATACGGACCGCGCTGAAATTCCTGGACGGGTACGTCCATGGAGTACGGGCCCCCCTCCCGCCGCTCGACCTTACGGCCTATACGGAGCGTGAAAGGGCGGTATATCGTGCGCTGCAGAAGATCCCGTTCGGACGCACCATCAGCTATGGGGATCTGGCGCGGCGGGCCGGGTTCGCGGCCGGGGCCCGCTTCGCGGGTAACTGTATGGCGAAGAACGATTTCCCGATTTTCATCCCCTGCCACAGGGTCATCAGGTCCGACGGCGGAGTCGGGCGCTTTTCCGGTGGCGCGGGTATCAAGGAGCTGCTTCTGGGGCACGAGGGCTCGCTTCCCGTGAGGATGAGAGGCGGGCTGCTGAATCCGCGCCGCTCAAAACCCGATCGTAAGGGCGTCTGACCGGGGTCTGGAGGAATTATGACCGCGCATCATCACAACCCGCCGCGGGAGCTTCCCGGCTTTCCCACCGAGCTGACATTCAAGGCCGTGTACCGTTTCTCGCCTCACCTCGTGGAGACGCTGAAGAACGCCCTGCACGAGCAGGGGCTGTCGGCCGCCGTTCTAAGCCGTCCGAGCTCGGGTGGTAAATTTATTTCCTGCACGGTGACCGCGGTATTCGAGTCCGAGGAGAGGCTCAATGCGGTGTGCGGCCTGGCCGCCGAGATCGAAGGCTTTATGACGATGTTCTGACCGCCTCCGGCCGGGGGCATGCCCTCAGCTCGAAGCGGCAGTACCGGCGAGGGCACCCGTGCTCCACGCGAATTGAAGATTATATCCGCCGCTGTCGCCGTCAATATCGAGCAGTTCACCGGTGATGTGGAGGTTCGGAACGCGTTTTGATTCGAGCGTGGCGGCGTGTACCTCGCCGACGTCGATTCCACCGGCGGCCACCACCGCCTCGTTGAACGAACGCGCCGCCCCCGGATGCAGCCGCAGATCCTTAAAAACGCCGGCGATCACCTTTCGCTGGTCCGTCGAAAGTCCTCTAACGGGCGCGATGGGATCGACGTCGGCAATTCGAAGCAGGGTGTCGCACAGGCGGTCCCTGAGCAGACCGCAGAGGCTCAGCGATACGGGGCGCCCGCCCTCGCTCCACAGCTCCGCAAGCAGCGTATCGAGCTCGTCGGCATCAGTATCGGGGAAAAAGTCGATGGCGATCTCCGGTATCTCACCGGCTCCGATCGATTCGTTGACCGTGCGCGAAATCCCGAGCGCCGCCGGGCCGGAGATGCCGTATTTGGTGAAGAGAAGCTCGCCGGTCGATCGGTCGGCAAGGCGTCCGGACCGCATCACCGAAACCGAGCAGTCGCGCTTGATTCCCTCCAGGCGGTGCAGGGCCTTGAGCGTTATGTTGACGGGAAGGATTGCCGGGAAGGGTTCGTGTACCGTGTGCCCGAGGGCCGCCGCGAGATCGTAGCCGGAGCGCGAGGCGCCGAGCTGGGGATAGGCGCAGCCGCCCGCGGCGAGGATTACCGCGTCGAAGTCCTCCTCCTCGAGCCCCGCCGTGGTGAGGCGGAGGGCGCCGTCGAGCGGATCGATGCGCTCGATTTTACGCTGAAGGCGGATATCGACCTTGAGCTTTTCGAGCTCGTATTCGAAGATCTGCGTGACGGTGGATGCCTGCAGCGACGCCGGGTACAGCCTGCCCGCTTCGAGTTCCACCAAGGGAATGCCGATCCGCCGGAAAAAACTGACCGTGTCGTCGAGGCCGAATCGGCCGAAGATGTTTCGTACGAACTGCGGATTGCGCCCGTGATAGAAGGAGACGTCGATGTTTCGGTTCGTGATGTTGCAGCGCCCGTTTCCGGTGGCGCGGACCTTGCGGCCGGGCATCCTCTGCTTTTCGAAGAGGGTCACGCGTGCCCCTCCGGACGCGGCATGCCAGGCCGCCATCAGGCCGGAGGCCCCTGCGCCGATTATGGCAACGGATTTTCTCTTTTCGATGCTCATCGATCGTTCATGTGCCGCACGCCCGTGCATTCGGCGAATCCGCGACTGGCGCCGTCAAATTGTCATTGACATATCCCCGGCGGGGCGCCTATGCTCCCTTTTTTTTGAGCGGTCCGGGTCAGGGCAAAGTCCGGACACCGGTCGATGCCGGGTCGCTTTTCCTTTGGCAGGTGGCATCATGTCATTCATCGGGAACGTCATCAATTCATTTTTTTGCTGGGTCTTCATCGCCATCGATACGGTTTTCTGGGGAACGATATCGATCAGCTCGATCGTGTACAGTCCCGGCGGACGTGCGGCGCACTTCTGCATGCGCGCCTGGTCGGCATCAATACTCCGGTTCTGCCGTATCAGGGTCAGCGTTGAGGGGATTGAAAACATCGCGCACGACCGCGTGCAGATCTTCGCGTCGAACCACTCCAGCCACTTCGACATCTTCATCGTGAACAAGGTGCTCCCGGTCAAATTCGGCTGGGTCGCGAAGGCCATCCTCTTTAAAGTGCCGTTTATGGGATGGCACATGAAGCTCAATGGCTACATCTCGATCGACCGCGGCCACAGGGAGAAGGCGATTAAGAGCATGGACGCGGCGGCTGAAAAGGTGAGGAACGGAAGCCGTATCATGATCTTCCCGGAGGGAACGCGCAGCAGGACCCGGGAGCTCCTGCCGTTCAAGAAGGGTCTGTTCCACCTCTGCGTCAGGACGGGCGTGCCCATCGTGCCCATTTATATTGACGGCGCGTACGAAATACTGAAGCCAGGTTCGCCGTTCATCCATCCCTCAAGCGTGACGGTCAGAATAGGCCCGGAGATACCCACGGCCGGGCACAGCGCTGAGAAGCTCGATCTCATCATGAACGAGCTGCGGGGGAGGATAGTCGGGCTTCACGATGAGATAAAACGGGACCGGGTATAGCGCGAGGCCCCGCCCCCGCCCGATCACGAACCGATGTATACCGGGATCATCCTGCTTCTCCTCGCCGAGTTCACCTTCGCGCTTTCAACGGTCTTCGGGAAACTCGTCACCAACAATTCCGCCATCGGCGGCATTGAAATCACCTTCGTGCGCTTCGTGATCGGCACGATCGTTGCCGGGCTTTACATGCTTGTTGCACGCAGGTCGTTCAGGCCGAACAACCTCAGACACGTCGTGCTTCGCGCCGTGTTCAACGTAACGGCCGTGATGCTCTTCTTCTCCGGGATTGAGCGGACCACGGTCACGAACGCCAATATGCTCAACATGACCTATCCGGCATTCGTGTTCCTCATCGCTCCGTACATCAACGGCGAAAAAACGCGCCTGCGAAACATCTTCTACCTTATCGTTACGCTCGCGGGCGTCTACCTCATCGTCGCGCCGGATTTCGACAGCGTCAATCCCGGCGATCTGCTTGCGCTCACCTCGGGCCTAGTGGCGGGTTTCGGGATTCCTTTTCTGCGGGAGGCGCGCAAGTACGATTCGAGCGAGGTCATCGTCTTCTATCTCATGCTCTTCGGCTGTCTTATGAGCGGGATATTCCTGCTGTGGGACTGTGTGCTGCCCGGTGGAATCGTCATCGTGTACCTGCTGCTTTCGGGCGTGGCGGCCGCCGCGGGCCAGGTGTTTATCACGATCGGCTACCGGTATATCGAGGCCGCGTCGGGTTCGCTCGTGTCCGCGAGCCGCATCATCTTCGCCGGCGCACTGGGGGTCCTCATCTTCGCCGATCCGTTCACCGTCTCTATCATGAGCGGCGCCCTCCTGATCCTGATTTCCCTGCTCGGTGTGGGCGGGCTCTGGGAGCGCACAGGCGGTCTTTTCCTCCGCCGCAGGAAGGCGCTGTGACGCGTCGTTTCATCTTCCGCGAACGTTCGCTTACCGGCTGGTAATTCTCCGCGCGAGATCCTCGAGCAGCGGACCCGCCCCCGGCGCGGCGGAGGAGGAGAGGGGCTCCCCGATCCAAAGGCTCGCGCCCTCACGCTTTGCGCCCGCTTCGGGCTCGTGCGCCGATACCGGAAAAAACAGCACGGGCTCCCTGGTTTCGAGAATGGTCTGAATGAGGAAGGTCGCCTGGTCGTTAAGCGAACTATCATAGGCTTCGACCGCTGCGCGGGACGGTACGAGCAGGAGCACGGGTATTCCGTGGGAGATCATGAACGAGAGGTACGACGACAGCACCTCGCGGTAGAGCGAATCAAGGGTTTTATTGTAGGCGGCGATGAAGCCTCCGCAGCGGCGCAGCACCCGGTCCATAAGTGGCCCGCGGGCCGAACCCTCATCCACCCAGAACCTTGGCAGCGGCATGCCGAGGCGCCGCATCGCGAGCACGGCCCAGGGCACCGCCGCGCGGTCTTCGAGCTGCATAACGTACACAAGGGTCGGGCCCGCCGCCTGCCGTGCGCGCCCTATGCCGCCGCCCACGGCGCTCGGCGCGGGGACGGGGAGGCCGCGCAAACCGGTGAGCCGTGCAATGAACAGAAAGACGATAAGCGGATAAAATGCGAGCATGGCGAAGAAGCGGCTGTATCGGTCGGCGATATGGTCGAAAACGGCTGAGGCTTTTGCCATTGCCGGGGTCCGGGCATCGGCGCTTTCACCGGGAGCGGGCGGCACTCCGAGCGCGTCGAGTTTTCGGAACACGTCGTCGAGCACGGGTTTTTTGAACAGCGTTCCGGCCTGGTGCCGAACGTCCCGCTCGCTCAGGATGGGCTGGAAGCCGGCACGCGCGTAGAGATCCTCGAAGCGGCGCGGGTCTTTGATGGTTTCAACGAGCAGCGCGGGGTCCTTGCGGTTGAGCAGGACCTCGTAGAGCGAACGGTACAGGGGGATGGCGACGCCTCTGCGCGCGGCGATCTCGATGAGCGGCTCGATGGCGTAGGCGCCCTCGGCGAGATAATGCAGGCGCTCCGTCATGCGCTCCATAACGCGGCCGGGCCGGAAATAAAGCAGGATGCGGTCGAAGAGTCCGAGCGGCTGCCCTCCCCGGATAATCCGGGAGGCGATGTCCCGGCCGAAGCGGCGGTTGCGGCTGTGGGCGCTCAGCGCGGTCGCCACAAGGTCGCCGAGTCCGGAGATATCGATGAGGGTCTCCTCGCGCCCTCCGAGCGCCGTGCCGATGCGGAGCATCTCCTTCATGGATTCGGCGATGAGTGCGCCGGCGAGGTTGTCCCCGCAGTTCGGCATAACGCTTATCATGCCGGCCGCGATCGCCGCGGGATTTTTGAGGGTGCCTCCGAGCTCAACTCCCCTGATGTCGTCCGTTTCCCGGCACTGGAGACAGGGACAGGAAAGCAGACGGGTGAAGACGCGGCGCGTCTGTTCATTGGCGCTTCCGATGCTGATACAGCCGTGAAAGCGGGCCGTTATCTCCTCCGCATGCGTGGGGCCGGAGATCGCGGCTATCCTGTCTTCAGCGCGCGGAAGGGTGAGCGCGACGGTCTCCGAGATCGTGAGCGTCTTCCCCTGGGCCTTGCAGAAGCCCTTGGAAAGATAGCCAACATGCGCGCCCGGCATGAGGTGCGCGGCAAACCGCCGGCAGGTATCGTATACGGCCTTTGACGGCGTCGCGATGATGACGACCCGCGCATCGAGCAGGCATTCGCGCAGAATGTTCGTGGAGCTCAGGTTCGGCGGCAGCATGGTGCCGGGGAGATAGAGCGTGTTTTCCGATCGCCTGTTGATGGTATGCACCACCGATTTTTCGTATGCCCAGAGGCGTACACGAAGGCCGGGATGATTTTCCGCGACGAGAGCGGCCACCGCGGTGCCCCACGACCCGGCGCCGACTACAGCAATGACGCCTAACGATTCGATATTCGCGATTGTCTGCATGAGCACTCCATTCGCGGCCCCTTTTTGCGCGTCCGGGCCGTCCTTACAGTGTGCATAAAAAGGCGGGATCGCGCAATCAAATTTCCGTATGCCCGTTGCTGTCCAGGAGAGGCCGGAAATTTCTCGTTGACATGCCGCTTTCCCGATAAAAGATTGCATGACTTCCGGGATGGATGTATGTTTTGTGCGGCGCGGCGGCCGGACCGTCTCTTCGCCCTCGCCAGCGGCGGATGATTCGATATTCAGAAAAATCAGAGGGACCGATGGACTTAAAAAAGGCGTATAAAACCATAATGGATGACCACTTCCCCGATACGATGAGCATACGCTTCGGCGACCAGACGCTCGAGTACCGAAAGCGTTCGTGGAAGCTCGAGGACGGCGGCGCGCTCGTCGAAAAGGGCCTGCGCTACGGCGAGAATCCCGGGCAGGAGGCCGCCATGTACGAACTCGTGAACGGCAACCTGGTCCTGGGCGGATGCACCTTCATCGCTCCCGGCAACGCGCTCGCAAGCGGCATCGACGAGGGCATGATGATCCAGCCGGGAAAGCACCCCGGCAAGATCAACCTCACCGACATCGACAACTCGCTCAATATTTTGAAGTACCTCTCGGGAAAGCCCGCCGCGGTGATCATCAAGCACAACAATCCCTGCGGCGTCGCCTGCGGTTCCAGTCTCGCCGAGGCCTTCGGCCGGGCGTTTCGGGCCGACCGCATCGCGGCCTTCGGCGGCTGCGCGGCGCTCAACCGGACGCTCGACCGCGACACGGCCGAGCTGATTGCGCACGAATACATGGAGGTCGTGGTGGCGCCCGATTACGCCGAGGGGGCCGTGGAAATATTAAAGAAGCGCAAGAACCTGCGCATCATCCGCATCGATCGCATGGACAAACTCGAGAAATACCGCGCCATGCGCTTCATCGATTTCAAGTCGCTCATCGACGGCGGCATCATCGTGCAGCAGTCGCCGCTCAATATCGTCAACACCAGGGAAGACCTCAAGCCCGCCTCCGCGGAGTATAAGGGCGAGAACTACGCAATCGAGCGCCTTCCCTCGGAGAAGGAGTACGAGGACCTGCTCTTCGGCTGGTTCGTCGAGCAGGGGGTTACGTCGAACTCGGTACTTTACGTGAAGGACGGCGTGACGGTCGGGGTCGGCACGGGCGAACAGGACCGTGTGGGCGTTGCCGAGATCGCCGTGTACAAGGCATATACCAAATACGCCGACCTGCTCTGCTTCGAGCGGCACGGCGTTTCCTACAAGCAGTTCGAGCTCGACGCGGCGAGAGGCGATCGAAAAAAAACCCAGATAGAGGAGATTGACGAAGAAACCCGGGCCTCGCGCGGCGGACTTATCGGTGCGGCGATGGTATCGGACGCGTTCTTTCCGTTCCGCGACGGCGTCGACGTCGGAATAGCCCAGGGGATCACCTCCATCGTGCAGCCAGGAGGGTCGGAGCGCGATTTCGAATCGATCGTCGCCTGCAACGGGGCCGTGCCGAAGGTGGCCATGGTCTACACCGGGCAGCGGGCGTTCCGGCATTAGCCGAAACGCCTTCTGCTCGTACTCCGTTCCTACAGTAGTACCCCCGCCTTCACGGACGCATCGACTTTGCCGTTCGCGAGCACGCGCTTGCCGTTTACAAAGACGGCCTCGATCCCGGTGGGCGGGGCGTCGCTGCGTTCGCGCGTGGTGTTGTCCTTTATCGTGTTCCAGTTGAAGACCGTTATGTCCGCCGCGTTGCCTTTTTTAAGATAGCCGCGTTTCTCCAGGCCGAAGCGGTCGGCCGAGGCCCCGGTCATCTTGCGTACGGCCTCCTCCATCGGGACAAGCTTGTAGTCGCGCGCGTACTGGAGCAGAAGCGGGAAGTTCCCGAAGGCGCCGGGGTTTTGCACTCCCGCGGGCGTGACCCAGGCGTCAGTCATGAAGAGCGCGGCGGGATGGCGGATCATGTCGTGCACGTTTTCGAGTTTGCTGTAGCGGTGATTGAGCACCCGGGCCGCGCCCTTCGTTCGTTTCGAAATGTCCAGCAGGCAGTCGAGCTCGTCCATCTTGCGCGCCTTTGCGATCTCGTCGACGAACATGCCGTTGTACTGTACGAGCTCCGGGTCGATGGTGCTGGTTACCTGGATGTCGCTGTAGCCGAAGCCGAGGAGCTTCCGGACGATAAACATCTCCATGCGGAGCTTGCGCCGCGCCGAGCCGCTTTCATAAGCCTCGGGGAGACGGGCGAGGAACCACTGAGGAAGGAAGACATTGATGACCGATACGCCGCAGTGATAGGCATAGGTGTCGAACTGTACATCGAGACCGCTTTTCCGCGCGCCGTCGATGAGTTCGAGCGCGTCGGGGCAGGTCTTCCACGATTTTTCGCCAACGAAGATGAGGTGTGAAAGCTCCATCTTTACGCCGGTCTCCTTCGCGACTTCGAGCATGTCGTCGATCGCCAGGAGGTTGTGCGCCCTGCCGAAGGGGCGGACCGGGTAGGAAGGCGAAAGTGCCGAGTAGGCCTTCATGTGAACCGTGATTATCCCGTTTCGGCCTTTCACCATACGGGCTATCTCCTTCATCTCGTCCATCGTCGCGAAAATGTCCGGCTCGTACTGTAGGCCGTACGATACGCCGCGCGCGCCCTGGTCAAGCGCCTCCTCGAGCAGCCCCCGGTACACCTTCATTTCGTCAGGCGAGAAAGGCTCGCTCTTCATTCCGCGCATCGACATGCGGGTGGTGCCGCTGCCGGCGAGCACCGCCAGGTTGTGGGTATGGAGGCGCCGCTTGGTCCGGTCGAAAAATTCGCCGTAGGTGTCCCATTCCACCGAGAATATGCGGTCCATGATGCGCTTTTCGATCATCTCCCGGTGGGGGGAGTTCTTCATGTATGCCGCCACTCCGAAACCGCAGTTGCCGGCGACGAAGGTGGTGACGCCCTGGGCGGTAAAGGGCGTTTTGAGTTCATCGTGGCCCTCGGCGGGCAGAACCCAGTCCATGTGCGAGTGCATGTCGATGAATCCGGGAGCGACGACGAGTCCCTCGCAGTCGACCGTTTCGCCCGGGAATTTGATACCCCCCGGGGCGATCTCCTCAATAACTCCTTCATTGATGAGCAGGTCGCCCTTGATTCCGGGCGTTCCGCTGCCATCGACGATAAAGCCGTTCCTGAGCAGGGTCCTTTTGCCGTTGTCCTTAATCGTAACCCTAACACCTTCTGCGGAACCCGTTACGCGCGTCTCTTTCGCCTGCAGGCCGCGGCTGAAAAGCCGGCCGATCAGACCCGACGCGGCCAGGGTCGCCGCCGTCGCGCTCACAAATGAAAGGAATCCCCTGCGGGAGAGTTTACTGAAATTGCCATTATTATTCATACCCGACCTCTGTTGTACACACTGGAGAGTTTCGCCGGCACTATCGGCAGGCGTGAGGAGCATTGACTTTAAGACTGGTTATAATTATACTACTATAGCATAACATCAATGAAAAAAGAGGGATTATCCATGAAAATACCGATCATTTTTTATTCCGCCTACGGGCACATCTATCGCCTCGCAACGGCCGTCGCGGAAGGCGTGCGCGAGGTGAATGGAGCGGAGCCCGTTTTACTGCGGGTCCCCGAGACGCTGCCGGCCGAGGTGCTCGAGCGGGCCGGTATCGCCGCCGCGCAGAAGGCTTTTGCCGAAATTCCGATCGCGACGCTTGAGGATCTCGAAAAGGCCGACGCAATACTATTCGGAACGCCGACCCGCTTCGGCAATATGTGCGCCCAGATGCGCGCTTTCCTCGATTCCACAGGACCGCTGTGGACGAAGGGGGCGCTGGTCGGAAAGGCCGGCAGTGTCTTTACGAGTACGGCGACCCAGCATGGCGGGCAGGAGTCAACCATACTCAGCTTCCATACCACGCTGCTGCACCAGGGAATGGTCATCGTGGGTCTTCCCTACGCCTTCGAAGGCCTTACGAGGATTGACGAGATGTCGGGCGGTTCGCCCTATGGCGCGTCGACGATCGCCGGCGGCAAAGGCGAGCGCATGCCCAGCGAAAATGAGATCGCCGGCGCGCGCTTTCAGGGACGCCACGTGGCCCAGATAGCGGCAAAGCTGTCACGTTAGCTGCGGCCGGGGCCGGTTCTATGCCTTCGGAGGCCAGGGGAAGAACATGCTCGTAGTGCGCTGGTATTCCCGGTAATCGTCGCCGCGCGACGCCACTGCCTGCTTCTCGGTGTGCGGTATGCCGGTAATGTAGAAAAGGAAGAACAGCATGACGACCGGCCCGATGAGCGTCACCCAGCCGTTTGAGACGTTGATGCCCATCAGCACATAGCTCCACCAGTGCAGCCATTCAAAAAAGTAATTGGGATGGCGCGAGTATCTCCAGAGCCCGGCGCGGCAGGTTTTTCCCCGGTTGGCGGGCTTTGCCCGGAATTGCGCAAGCTGCCGGTCGGCGAGCGTTTCGCCCGCAATCGCCGCGAGCCAGAGGGCGATGCCCGCAATTTCACCCGGTCCCAGCGAGGGATGGTCGTTGCGCACGAGGACCATAAACGGTATTGAGAAGATCACGATAAGCGGTGCCTGAGAGATGAAAAAGAAAAAGAAATAGAAATTGGCCCGCCGTCCCCAGTGGGAGCGCGTCTTTTTTACGTTTAAAGAGAGTGCATCATCGTCAAGCGGATCAGGAAGGTGCACCGACAACCTCGTAATGGGCCCGACCCTGGCAGGTTTCGTCCGGCGGCACTGGGAGACGCTGCGTAGTGGAGGGAAGGTTCCGTTTCGCATTCCCGTACCGAATCGCAGGATGATAGCGGATTTCACCCTCAGGCGGATCGATAATTCCACCTACCAGAGGGAAGGCGCCCGGGTCTTTGAGATGAAGATCGCGAGCCTCTTCATCGGTCTCTTTCTGGCTCCGAATTATCTGGTCTTCGATGCGGAGCGAAAACGCCTCCTCGAAATACACGGCCCCACCGTTCTTTTGCGTGAAGTGGATGGAAAACTCGTGAATACCGACGCAGATATCTATTATCGTTACGACAGGGGCCCACGGTAACAGCCGGTGCATCGGCGCATGAACCGGCTCGCGCATACAAAGACAATGTGATGAAAGAATGCCTTGCTTTTCTCTTAATATTTTAGTATATTACTATATTCTTTAATTCGGAGGAGATAATGGATCCCCAGTGGGTAAAATACAGTGTACTTTTGCTCGTGGTTTTTGTCGCAGCGGTGACCATAGCGTCGAGGCAGACCGAGGAAGTGGCAACCTTTGCCGGTGGATGTTTCTGGTGCATGGTGTCCCCATTTGACCGCATGGAAGGTGTAAGGGAGGTCGTTTCAGGTTATACCGGAGGCCGGCTCGAGGATCCCACCTATGAGGATGTCACTTCGGGAAAGAGCGGCCACCTCGAGGCGGTGCAGATACGTTTCGATCCCTCGAAGATATCCTACGAAAAACTCATCGAGGCATTCTGGCGGCAGATCGATCCGACCGATGCGGGCGGCCAGTTTGTGGACCGGGGCTCGCAATATCGAACGGCGATTTTTTATCACGGCGATGAACAGAAACGAACCGCCGAGAGGTCGAGGGATGAGCTTGCGCGCTCAGGACGGTTCAATGCGTCGATCGTAACGGAGATACTACCCGCCACGAAATTTTATCCGGCGGAAGAGTATCACCAGGATTACCATAAAAAGAACGCCCAGCGCTACAAATATTACCGGAATTTCTCGGGCAGAGATCTCTTCATCAACTCCACGTGGAGTAAGGATAAGGACCCCACAGCGGGAGTTTCGGCGTATGCAAAACCGCCGGAAGAGCAGATTAAAAAGAAGCTGACGCCGCTGCAGTACGATGTTGCCCGAAAGAACGGGACCGAGAAGCCGTTTAAAAACGAGTACTGGGACGAGAAGCGCGAGGGGATTTATGTCGATATCGTCAGCGGCGAGCCGCTTTTCAGCTCGAAGGACAAATACGATTCCGGGACCGGCTGGCCCAGCTTCACGAGGCCGCTCGTCGTTGAAAATGTGGTCGAGCGGGTCGACCGTTCTCTTTTCATGACGAGAACGGAGGTGCGCAGCAGGCATGGCGATTCACACCTCGGCCATGTATTCAACGACGGGCCCCAGCCCACGGGGCTTCGGTACTGCATGAATTCCGCATCGCTCAGGTTTGTTCCGAAGGAGGACCTTGCGCGGGAGGGCTATAAGGATTTTTTAAAGCTTTTCGATAAATAAAAAAAGCCGCGTTTGCGCGCGGCTTTTTTTTCAATGTGGCCGGTCAGCTTTTGATTTTAAACAGGTCCACGAGCTTTTTAATGGCGCCGCCGACGCCTTTCTTCTTCGCCGCTTTTTTGGCGTTCTCGTCGAGCATGAAGTCTTCGCCGTACTTCCGGCTGTAGTACGTCAGGCGCTCCTCGGGCGTGGCGCTTGCGGGAAGGCGGCCCGGCAGTCCCTGCGTTGCACTTCCGGGGCGGCGGTTGTCGCGCTGCCGCTTATCGCCACCGCGGCGGGTATCCGGTTTCCGCTGCCCCTGCCCGGAGGCCGCCTGCGCGGGGCGCCGGTCCTGGCGCGGTCGCCGTTCGCCGGCAGGCTTTCGGTCCGTCTGCGGCGCGCGCTCCCGCTGGGGTTTCGGTTCCGCTGCGGCTTTCGGCTCCGGTGCGGCCGTGGCCGGCCGCTGGGGCTTTCGCTCCCTGCGATCGTCCTTTCTTTCGCCGCTACGAGGCGCTCTTACCGCCGAGCTTCTCCCTCCCGAGCTTCTTCCACCGCGATCGCTTCGCTCGCGGCGTCCGCCGTCCGCGCTGCGCGGGGGCGGCCCCGCGTCCTTAATGTTCCGGGCGAGAAGGTCTTCGTATTCCCATTCGGTCGGGATTTTCATTCCGATGAACTTTTCAATGGCTTCGAGGTTGAAGACAAAGGTTTCGCATGCAAGGGATATCGCCTTGCCCGACTTCCCGGCCCGGGCCGTCCGGCCGATGCGATGAACGTAATTCTCGCAGTCGTCGGGAAGGTCGTAGTTGACCACCATGTCGAGGTCCTCGATATGAAGTCCCCGCGCCGCCACGTCGGTCGCCACGAGGAGGGTGGTGCGGCCGGATTTGATGTTTTCGATTATTTGCAGCCGCTTCTTCTGCGGGAGGTCGCCGCTTATGTACTCGTTGGTGAAGCCGTTGACCCCGAGCCTGCGTGAGACGATCTCGGCCATCTTCTTGGTGTTGGTGAAGATGAGCACGCTCCTGGGCTCCTCCTTCCGCATCAGGCCGAGCAGAAGGCTGAACTTCTCCTCGCGCGAAACGTGGTACATCTTCTGTGAAATGGTATCGACCGTTACGTGTTCGGGCTGGATCTCGATTTCGACCGGGTCGTTCATGTATTCCCAGGCAAGCTGCTTGACGCGCTGACTGAGGGTCGCCGAATAGAGCATGGTAAGGCGTTCGGTCGGGGGCGGCATCCTCTTCGCCATGTACCGGATGTCGGGGATGAACCCCATATCGAACATGCGGTCGGCCTCATCGATCACCAGAATGTCGAACGCCTTGAGGTCGAGCTTCCCGGATTTATAGAAGTCAATAAGGCGTCCCGGCGTGCCCACGTAGACATTGAGATTGTCTTTAAGAAGCTTCTCCTGCTTTTCATAGCCGATGCCACCGAAAAAGCTGCCGACCTTGAAGCGGCAATGCTTGCCAAGCTGCTTCGCCTCTTTTTCGACCTGAACGGCGAGCTCCCTCGTCGGCACGATGATGAGCGCCTTCTTGTTTTTATAGCGGTCATTGGTAAGAAAAAGGTGAAAGATGGTGATAAGGAAGGCCGCCGTTTTCCCGGTGCCCGTCTGCGACTGGACGTATACATCGATACCCTTGAGGGTCTTGTCGAGGGTCATTTCCTGGACCGGCGTGCAGTCCGTGAACGCGGCGTCATCGATCCCGCGCAATACGTCGGGGTGAAGATTGAATTCTGCGAATTTCATCAGGTTCCTCTGTAGGTCACTGCGGGGGGATTCCCGTCAGGCTGTATTTCTTTTAACACAGTACCGGTAAATGCCTAATGCGTTCAAATTGTCAACATTTTTCGCTATAATTATGGTTGCAAAGGGCTGGCCGGCGAGTTTTATTTCAATATTGCTTGCCAATAAGTCGGTTTCGCGCTAAGCAGGTTGGAATTTGCCTCCGCGCCGGCTGGCGGAATGGATGGCCATGAACGAGATACTACCGGACATATTCGTCGTCAAGGAGCGGGGCGCCTTCGGGGCCTTCAAGCCCGAAATAAACGTCTATGTGCTGGCCGGGCACGACGGCCTGATCTTCGACGCCGGCTATGGAAACCGGGGGGCCGTGCGCCACCTGGTGCGCGAGGTTCATGCCATCGGCGAGCACTTCCGGGCCGAGGGAAGGCCGTTCTCGGTGCGGCGGATCCTGCCCAGCCATGCCCATCCTGACCATTTCTCGGGGCTGCGTCCCCTTCGCGAAGAGCTCGGGCTCCGGATCGTGCTGACGCGCGGGACCGCGGAAATC
>JADFDB010000035.1 GCA_018263175.1 Spirochaetota bacterium | reverse complement strand
GTCGTAATTCCTGAGCTCCTTGAGCGTTACGAGCACGGCGTCGTCGCTCTGGGCCACCTCGTCGATGATGCCCTCGATGAGCTCTTTCGACTTGCCGATCTTAACGCGCGAAATGTCGATCTCCTTCCCCATCTGAAGGCGCTCGGCTATTTCATCGAGTATGGCCTTCGAGGTTTCCCGGGCACGGGCCTGAGTCTCGGAAGAGACCGCGTTCTTCGTTAAATCCAGGCCGGCCGGATTCGACCCCGCGTCGAAGGATTTGCTGTAGTAGAGGTAGCGAAGCCCGCGTTCGAGGCAGGAGCCTATCAACTCTTCGGTGAGAGGGGAGTTCGCGGCGACGATCTGGGCGCCGTATTCATCGTACACATTATGGCTGTAAACGGTCCCCGGCTTGACGCTTTTCAGGTCGATCTTGATGCCTTCGACGAGGATATTCTCGGGCAGGAGGTTGTTTTCCATCGATAACTTTGCCGTATTTTCCGAAAGACTCTAACCCTGATTTTCAGCATCCGCCGTGACGGCATTATCCACGAACCGTTCGTTGAAGGGGCCCGGGAGCGATAACGGTAAAGGCTATCAATTAAGCCTTTATTTTTCAATTAAAATATTTATACGTCATCTGCAATGCGGGCGGTATGCCGTCCATTTTATACTATCGTCACGGCGTGACATAACGAAACTTTTTGAGGACGGACGGTAGATAATGATTGACATAAAAATTTGCGGGGTGTACGTGAAAACCAGATACGATCACGGATCCGGCACCTCCGGTCATCTGACCGTTTGTGCGCGCGGCGTCCTTTAAGACCCGTACCGCAGCGTATATCAGAGTTGTTGCATAACTGGGAATTATGCCGGTTTCCCCCTTCTGAGGCGGGGAGAGACCAGATATTCGCAAGATATGAAACAAGTCAATTCATCGAACTGAGAGGGAATAATGATAGTAATTGAAAGTATAGACCATATCGGGATTACGGTTTCGAATCTCGATCGCTCGATAGAATTCTATCGAGAGCTGTTCGATTTCGAGGTTGTTGAAAAAATGAGCAACGCGCGCGAGGCCTTCATCAAGGTGGGCGAGATCATGATCGGGCTTTTCGAGCTCGAGGGATACGCGAACCAGCAGGGCACCAAGAACCATATCAGCCTCTTTATCGATGAGGAGGATTTTGACGACGCGGTGGACGAGCTCAGGGAAAACGACATCAGCATCGTCTTCGGCCCCGAAAACCTTCGCGGCGGCAAGTCGGTGGTCTTTCTCGATCCCGACGGCAACCAGGTCGAACTCTGCTATCCGAGGATGAACCTGTAGGCGCACACGGTCATGGATGCCCGGATCAGGGACTTATTTCGAAAGATAAAAATCGTTCCGGTCGCCGTTTTCGAAGACGCGGAACGCGCCCTGCGGACGGTCGGGCTTCTTGAAGAGGCCTCCATTCCTCTCGTCGAGGTGACGCTTCGTACTGAGGCCGCCTTTCGCTGTATCGAGGAAATAGTGAAACGCCGCCCCGGAGTCATGGTCGGGGCGGGCAGCGTGTTGTCGGTGGAGTCCCTGAAAAAAGCGGCGGATGCCGGAGCGGCCTTTTTCGTCGCGCCCTGCCTCGATCCCGAGGTGATTGAATACGCCTCGGCCCTCGCCCTCAGCTTCATTCCTGGAGTGGCGACCCCATCGGAACTCAACCAGGCGCTCAGGATCGGCAGCGACGTCGTCAAGATATTTCCGGCCGGTGTTCTCGGCGGCGTTAAATACATCGAAGCGGTCACCGCTCCTTTTAAAACCCGGCGCTTCGACCTCATCCCTACCGGCGGCATCGATGAAACGAACGTCGCCGAATATCTCGGCAATCCTTTCGTAATCGCCTGCGGAGCCTCATCAGTCGTCGATCCCTCTCTGGTCGCCGGCGGGAATTTCGAGGCGCTCGCCCAAAAAATCAGGCGCATGAAGAATGCAGCGGGCGTCTGAACCGTCAACATCCCCGCCCGGAACCCAATGACCCTGCCGGAGACATTTATTCGCGCTTTCGAGCGGCGGGCCGGGCTGTACGAAAACCGCCTCGACGAGTGCTTCAGACTCTTCAACGCCGGTGGCGACGGCATCGACGGGCTCACGATCGACCTCTATGGGAATTACCTGCTCGTTCAGCTCTATTTTGACGGCGTATACGACAGGGCGGCCGAATATCTGCCGGCCATTGAAGCCGCCATGGCCGGACTACCGAGGCGTCCGCTGGGCCTGCTGGTAAAGGACAGGCGCAAAATCGATGATGGAGACGGCTTTACCGTCCGGCGCTCGAGTGAGATAGCATGGGGGGAGGCGCCGCGTGCGGGCTATGGTGTGCGCCATAACGGGATTACGGTAGTCGTCGACCTCATGCACGGCCAGCATACGGGGCTGTTCCTCGATATGCGCGAAATACGCCGGGCGCTGGAACCCTATTATCCGGCGGCGGAGCGTCTGCTGAATCTTTTCTCGTACACGGCGGTTTTTTCGGTGCATGCGCTCCGCTGCGGGGCACGCTCGGCCGTGAACGTGGACCTGTCGGGACCTGCGCTCGGGAGGGCCCGGGAAAACTATCGTGCCAACGGCCTGAACTGCGACGACAGGGACTTCATACGCGGTGATTCGTTTGACTGGTTGAGGCGGTTCAACAGAAACAACAGGCGTTTCGACCTTGTCTTCTTCGATCCACCGACCTTTGCGCGGAACAAGCAGGGGAACTTTTCGGTCAAAAAGGATTATCGCGCCGCTCTCGACGCCATCGGTTGGTGCGCGCCGGGAGGGTATGTGCTCTCGACCATCAACACCGCTTCGGTCTCCGGAAAGGAGTACCGATCGTTTCATCCCCCTGACTGGGAGCTCGTTTATTATGCAAACGAGTCGGCGGATTTTGTTTATAAAACCAGACCATACTTAAAAGCGGGACTCTGGAAAATTTCATCCTGAGAGCTTCCGCTTCGCCACTGCGGCGCGGAGAGTGCTCAATCAGGTTGGCTGCCGGGGAGCCGATTCGAGGTATGGAAATAAAACTCTTGACATCGGCGATAATGAGCGTAGGGTATAATGACTAAAGTGGGATGAAATTGAATCCATGCTCTATCTTTCGCTGATACTCGTTGCTACCGGGCTTTTTCTGGTCGTATCCTCCATATTCCTGAAGCGGGACGTACGCCGCGGCCTCACCGCCGGCGACCGTTTCATTCCCAACGATGATTTTCAATTCGGCGGCGACCTGCACCGTTCAACGGCCGGGCGCGAACGTTCAGGCGGAGCTGTCGGGAAGCATCCTGCCCGCGATGGTGCCGTCAAAGGTACTGGAGCGTCCACCGAAACCGCGCCTCTTGAGGATTTCCGCGGGGACGACGAGGAGGCTGCCGGGGTAATTTCCACCGAACGGGTGGGAATTTTAGACGAACTTGACGCCGATTTAAACGATAAGTATAGTGATGACGCTCGGAAGATCGCCGATGTCCCCCGGGGAGGCGGTGAGCCGGGAAAGGCCGTCCTCTACGAGGACGCATCGGGCCTGGTGGACTATGAAAACGGTGAAAGCTCAATCGACCCTTCGCTCGAGGCATACAATAAGCTGAAAAGGCTCGGAAGCGGTGAGGTAGAGATAGCCGCTGAAAGCCTGATCATCAGGATCGGCAAGGCGGTTCACCGGTTCGACTTTTACAAGGTGCAGGATTATCGGATCGGGGATAATTATATTGCGTTGTATCTGAAGGGAAGCCGCGCCGTGAGGCTTTTCCTTGTGGACGCCAACCCGGATCTGAGGTTCACGATGCAGGCGGCCGTAGAGGATTATTTCCGCAGTGCGAGTTGATGATGTATACTCATTATAAAACACGCAAAAGAAACAGCGGCCTTTTCAGGATTTTCGGCGTTGCGGTCGCGGCCGCTGCGGTCGTTTTTCTGTTCGTAAATTTCAAACAGTATATATTTTTCTGGAAATATACGCAGCATCGGATTGCGCGGGAAATCGCAATCGCGATGGATACGCGCTCCCTGGAGGAGCGCGAAAAGCTCCTTAAAAACATCACCTCCAATTGCGAGGACCTGGACGGGGACAACCGGCTTTCGGCGGATGCCTTTTTCCTGGCCGGGGAGGCCCATTGCCTGCTCGGCGAAGCCGTGATGGGCAGGTCGTTTTCCGAGACGGTCATCAACGACGGCGCGCCCCTGGCCACGGGCGAGGAGGCGTGGCCGCATTTCATCTCGGCCATACGCTGCGTCAACAAGGGCCTCGCGCTTTCCGGCGCCATGGAACCCCGGCAGGCCTTAATCCTGGCAAAGGCTGGTTTTTATGCCGGCTATTACGGCAACGAGCGGCTTTTCACCATCATCCGGGGCATCGGCCCGGTGGCCACACTCGGCACGGTCGACGATGTACGTTTCGCCGCCCTCATGTATGTTCTGGCGGGAAAAAACGAGGCGGGCTTCGGCATTCTCGGCGAACATGGCAAAATTTCCGATACGATCGAGGGAAGGCTTTTCCAGGCGGCACTCTACTCGATTTCGAAGCAGTATACAAACGCCATCCTCAACTACCAGGAAATTCTGCGTAAGACGTCGGACGGTGCCGTTCTCAAGCTGGTGCATATAAACCTGGGGAAGCTCTACTACAACCAGTCCCTGTTTAACGAATCTCTCGGACATTTCACAAGCGCGCTCGCAATCGACGAGCACGACAACCACCTCAAGATATGGATAGGCAAAAATTATTCGGCACTCGGCAACAAGGCGAAGGCGCGGGCCATCTGGAGCGAGGTTCTGGCCATCGATGCGGGGAACGAAGAGGTAAAAAAGCTTTTAAATCCCATGTAGGGATGTTTCGGGGCTGATAAATAACAGACGTAGTGCTGCAAATCTCAGGAATATCGGCTTTTCCTCCGCCTGCGGCGGGAGAGAATCGGCCGTGTTTCACGGTTATGCAGCGACTCTGTTATTTTAGGATATTATCGCTTGACAAAAAATTCTATTGTAATAATTGAAAGAGGAAGGACCTGCAGACGTCGCGTCCACGGAAGGTAGATCCGGTAGTACCGTAAAATAATCAATCCCTCGGGAGCCTTTACGGGAATGGTTGCCGTGAATAATGCGATTTTCCACAGATGATCGGTGTTCGTGGTTCGCTTTCGGTGCTGACAAAATTGCCGGGATGTACAGTTCCGGATTATTCAGGGTCGAACGCCGCGGGCTGTTGTAAGGGGGGGTGACCTCCGCTCTGTGCAGGAGGCGGCCGCGCAGGCAGATGTGACGCCGTAATTCATTCAGGTTGACGGGGAAGAGGAGATCGGTATTATGTTCAGTTCTATATATGGCTTGTTTTCCAACGATATGGGCATCGACCTGGGGACGGCGAACACCCTTGTGCACGTTAAAGGACAGGGAATCGTTCTGAGCGAACCTTCGGTGGTGGCGGTTCAGAGCGGTACGGGCAAAGTGCTCGCCGTGGGTCACGAGGCCAAGCGCATGCTCGGCAGGACCCCGGGTGACATCGTCGCGATCAGGCCGATGAAGGACGGTGTTATCGCGGACTTCGAAACGGTCGAAAAGATGATCCGTTATTTTATCACAAGGGTCCACAAGCGTAAAACCCTTGTGAGGCCGCGGGTCGTCATCGGCGTTCCCTCCGGAATCACCGAGGTCGAAAAGCGCGCGGTGCGGGAATCGGCCGAGCAGGCCGGAGCCCGCGAGATATTCCTGATCGAGGAAGCGCTTGCCGCGGCGATAGGCGCGAACATTCCGATTCACGAGCCGGCGGGCCACATGATCGTCGATGTCGGCGGCGGCACGACCGAAATCGCCGTTATCTCGCTCGGCGGAATGGTCATCGCGGACTCGGTGCGCGTTGCCGGAGACGAGTTCGATGAGGCTATCATAAAGTACATGCGCACCCAGTACAACCTGGTAATAGGTGAGCGCATGGCCGAAGAGGTAAAATTCAGGCTCGGCAACGCTTTTCCTGAAAAGAAGGCGGAGTTGATGGATCTGAAAGGACGCGACGCGATTTCGGGTTTGCCCCGTACCCTCGAAATAGACAATTCCGAAATACGCAAAGCCCTCAAGGAGCCGCTCGACCAGATCCTTGACGCGATAAAACGGATTCTCGAAAAGACCCCGCCGGAGCTCGCGGCGGACATCGTCGAGAGGGGTATCGTCATGACGGGGGGGGGCTCGCTGCTCAAGGGGCTCGACAAGTTTATAAGCAAGGAGACGGGCGTGCCGGTAATTCGGGCAGAGAACCCGTTGACATGCGTTGTGCTGGGGGCGGGAAAGTTTCTCGAAGAATTGAAGAACCTGTACCGGGCCAACCTCAAATAGAATCGAAAAGCAAACGGCGGCCCGAAGGGGCCGCTCGTCAATTACGGGGACAGGTGGACGATCCCATTGGAATTCCTGGTCAGACATAAATCGATAATCGCGTTTTTCTCGTTCTCGCTCTTCTGTTTTGTCTCGCTATCGGTCCGGTCTTCCGCTCTGACGTTCAGCCTTGAGGGGATCGGCAGTCTCGCCCTGATGCCCTTCCAGAAGGCTTATTACAGCGTACAACAGGGGGTCCACATGCTCTGGGCCGGCTTCACGGAGCTCGGCGACGTGAGGGATGAGCTGGTTCGGACCAGGGAGAAGCTGCAGCATTACGAGGCCGTGGCCGAGGAGCTGGGAGAGATAAAAAGGGAGAACGACAGACTGCGGCAGCTTTTGGACATGCAGCAGCGCGTCGAATATCAGTCCATTCCGGCAACCATCATCTCCAAGGATCCCGACAACTGGTTCAGGACCATCGTAATCAACCGCGGTTCGGCGGACGGCATCAAGGTCAATATGCCGGTGATCGCGTTTAAAGGGGATGAGAAGGCGGTCGTGGGCAAGGTCATCGAGGCGCGGGGCAGGATCTCCCGCGTTATCCCGATCATCTCCACCGACATGAGGCTCGGCGTGATGTTTCAGGAGAACAGGTATCCGGGGCTCTGTCTCGGCTACGCCCCCAATTCGACGCTCCTGCTCATGGATTACATCAGCAAGTCCGCGACGATCAAGTTCGGGGATGTTATAATAACATCCGGCCAGGGGGGCGTGTTCCCGCAGGGGCTTCTGGTCGGCAAGGTCATCAAGACGCTGGTCACCGATACGAGCGCGTACCAGAAGGCGCTCGTTCGGCCGATCATAGATTTCAACCAGGTCGAAATAGTTTATGTAATCAAGAAAGAACCGGATCCCGAGCTGTTCAAGATGCTCGAATCAGAGGAGCCATGATCGTCACCTATATTCTGACCGCGGCACTTGTACTCGCCTCGTTGATCGTGCAGGGTCATTCCTCTTTCGAGATTCTGCGGATAGCGGGCTGCAAACCGGACATCATATTCATCGTCATAGTCTATATGGCCTATAATTTCGGATCGTTCTACGGGGAGACCACGGGCTTTATCGCCGGGCTGCTTCACGACGCCATCTCCAACTCGCCCCTGGGCCTGCTCGCCTTTCCTAAAATGATGCTCGGGTATGCCGTCGGATTTTTCGGCCGTTCGGTATTCAGGCAGAACATCCTTACGATCGCCCTGCTTATTTTCCTCTCGTCCCTCCTGAAGGGGGTGGTGACGCTCTTCCTTGGATACCTCTTTCACACAGCCTCCGTGTCTTCAGTGATTACCATAATTTTCCCCGAATCATTTTACAACGCGCTGCTCGCGCCGCCCCTCTTCTTTCTGTTCGACAAGCTTTTCGAAAAGGAACTGGCCAGGGAGGGATACTGACCCATGTCTCAGACGTCCCTTAGAAACAGAATGCTCGAGGCGTTCAGGCGCCGGATGTTTTTCCTCATAGGCCTTATCGCCGCCGTGTTTATGATTTTACTCATCCAGACCGTTAACCTTCAGTTGATCCAGGGGGAGACCTACAAGCAACGGGCCCGGATGAATATGGAGAACTACATTCCCATTTCCGCGTCGAGGGGGGAAATGTATGACCGCAACTTCAAGATTGGCGGGGGCAATGTTGTTATCGTTTCCAACAGGCCGTCGTTCAATATCACCACCATCCCCGCGAGCTTCAAGAGCAAGGAGGAGATGGCGGCCGTGATCAGGCCGCTGTGCGGCTTGCTGAAGATCTCCTACGACGAGGTGATGAGCGATATCCGTTCCCGCAATCCCTGGGAGCGGGTAGTCATTCGTGAAGACATCGGATTCGATACCATTGTCGTCATCGCGTCGAACCAGCATCGTTTCCCCAATATCGACTGGGAGGACGCCCCGGTACGGGTCTATAATTACAGCAACATGTTCTCGCACACCGTGGGGTATATCGGAGCGATCAGCCCGGCCGAGTACAAAAGACTGCGAGACTCGGGCTACCGCCATTACCAGAAAATCGGCAAGTCGGGGCTGGAGGGCGAATACGACAGCCTGCTGCGCGGCACGGACGGCCATTACCGGCGCGTTGTCGACGTGCGCAACCGTATCGAAGGCGAGGAGGTGGGCCTTCAGGCGGTTGCCGGCGATAATGTGGTCCTTTCGATCGATTTCGAGGTGCAGAAGGCGGCATGGGAGGCCATGAAGGACCTCAAGGGGAGCTGCATCGTGGTGAAGCCGCACACCGGTGAGGTTATCGCCCTGGTCAGCAGACCCGATTTCGATCCAAACATGGTGATATCGAAAAACAACGCGAAAATCATCGAAGAGCTCAATACCGACAAGAACAAGCCCTTTCTCAACAGGGCCATCCAGTCGAAGTACCCGCCCGCGTCGACGTTCAAGATCGTCACCTCGATCGCCGCGCTCGAGGAGGACAAGTGGAACCCCAATCTGACGTTCCACTGCCCGGGGAAATACACCCTCAAGGGTTTCATCGACAAGGACTTTTTCTGTTACGACGCCCACGGCACACTCGACATGTACTGGGCGATAGCGAAATCGTGCAGTGTGTATTTTTACCAGCTCGGCTACAAGATCGGCCCGACGATTATTTTAAAATACGCCGATTATTTCGGGCTCGCCGATAAAACCGGAATCGACCTGCCGGGTGAAACACAGGGCTTTCTTCCGACGAAAAAGTGGAAGCTCAAAACCTTCGGCCAGCAATGGTTCGACGGCGACACGGTGAACCTTTCCATAGGCCAGGGCTTTGTGAGCGTCACCCCCATAGAAATGGCGAACCTGGTGTCCGCCATCGTGAACGGCGGCATCATCATGCGGCCCCATCTGGTGAACGAGGTACTGTCGCCGGACAATAAGAAGGTGCTCAAAAAGACCGAACCCAGGAAGCTCAGGGAGATTCCCCTTTCGCCGATGACGCTCGATACGCTGCGGCAGGGGATGAGGCTTGCGGTCAAGAGCGGTACCGCCGCAAGGCTTTCCTACCTGAAGGTGCCGATTGCCGGGAAGACCGGTACCGCCCAGACGCGTTCAAAGCGAAAGGACGATTATTCCCAGCACGCGTGGTTTGTCGGCTATGCCCCCTTCGACGGCCCCGTAGAGAACGCCGTCGCGGTCGTGGTCATGATAGAGTACGGCGTTGCCGGTGCGGTCAGCGCCGTGCCGATCGCCGAACGGGTATTTGCCAAGATGATCTCCCTGGGGTATTTCTGATGTTACGAAGGAACGAGATTTATAAAATAGATTACGTTCTGATTGCGGCGGTAATGGCTGTGATCGTAATCGGCATCCTCATGATATACTCCGCCGGCTTCGACCCGATCGACCGCACGAATAGCGGGCTCTACAAGCGTCAGATTGTATGGTTTATCATCGGGTTTATCCTCATGCTGATGATGACGTTCGTACGGTACAAATCGCTCGGCGACTACTGCCTGTACATCTATTTCTTCGTACTCCTGCTTGTCATCTTCACCACGTTTTTCGGTACGCCGATCCGAAACACGCGCGCATGGCTTAATTTCGGTTATTTCTCGATCCAGCCGTCGGAATTTATGAAGCTGGCGGTGGTCATTGTGCTCGCAAAATACCTCGAGCTCCGGGAACGCGACATACGCCATTTAAGGGAGCTTCTTGTGCCAACGGCGGTTACGGCCGCTCCCGTGCTGTTCGTTCTTATGCAGCCAGATTTCGGCACGGCGATGGTATTCATACCTGTGCTGTTCGCCATGCTTTTCATCGGCGGTGCCGACGTTTCGCACCTTGTCGCGGTAATCAGCATCGCGACAATTGCGCTCATCTTTCCGATGGCGCTGACCTATCGGGAATGGGTGGCCGACCAGGACGCGAGCATCATCGTAAGCTTTTTCCAGGATTACAACCTCCTGTTTTCGGTGGCGGGCTTCCTCCTGCTCGTTTCCATAACCACCTACATACTGCATTTCTTCCTGATAAAAAAGATCTTCAGGAAGATATACATCCCATCCATCGTCGTGTCGTTCGGGCTTTTCTTCTCGGTGGTCATTATGCGCTTCCTTAAAGATTATCAGAAGAAACGGATCCTCGTGTTCCTGAACCCGGACCTCGACCCGCACGGATCGGGGTATAACGTCATCCAGTCCAAGATCGCGATCGGATCGGGGGGATTTTTCGGGAAGGGCTTTTTAAACGGCTCCCAGGCCCAGCTTGGCTTCCTTCCGGAAAAATCCTCCGATTTTATCTTTCCCGTTATTGCGGAGGAATGGGGTTTCGCGGGAGCGGTCATTTTGCTCGGCCTTCTGTGTCTCATCGTTTTGCGCGGTGCGCAGATCGCCCTCGAGGCCAAAGACAAGTTCGGTGCGCTCCTCGCCGCGGGCATATCATCGATATTCTTTTTCCACATACTCATCAACGTGGGAATGGTGCTCGGAATCATGCCGGTTACCGGTCTCCCCCTCTCCTTCGTGTCCTATGGCGGATCGAACCTCCTCGTGGGGATGATTTCCGTCGGCATACTCATCAATATTCGCATGAACAAATTCGTCTATTAAGACGCATGCATCCCATTTACGGGGGAAGCCAGCGTCCGCCTCCGGCCGGATGTAATACAGCCATATTGTCTATATTGCATATTTTAATATAAAAAAGGATTGAAACTTCCATAATTGATGGCATCATTTTAACGGACTTGCTGCAGATCACAGGAATATTGGATTTTCCCGGGTATGCAACAACTCTGACAATTTCAGCGATGACCGGCGACAGGGACAGTCCCCGTCGTGAAGGTTTTTTCGGAGCACACGCGGCGGACGCACGCATCCTTCTACTGATGGACGGGGTATGATAATAAAGATCATATTAGTGCTGCTGCAGATATCCTTCACCGCGCACATATATTTTCTCATTCAGTACGTGCTCAGGAGGGAAGGAAAGTCGCTGCGGCGCTTTATCAACACCGCTATCAGCAATATCGTGCTCGCCGGGGCACTTACGGTGGTGGTGATTTTCCGCCCGGACCTTAGCCGGAATGTAAACCTGCAGTTTCTGCTGTGGATCATGGCCGGCCTCATCATGGTCATAATGGTAATGATTAAGATCACCATACTCAGGAACATGTACCGCCGCTCGCAGGATCCGGCGAATTATCATTTTAATTTTTTCGGGAAGAAGGTGCTGCACTCAAAGGTCGTCCTGCAGGAGGAGATTTACATATTCCTTTTTACTATACCGTTTTTTCTCTTCTGCGGAGCGTATTTTTTCGCGCGCCTCGTCAATCTGCTGATGTTCGGGCAGCTCTGAGGATTTTATCCGCGGATGAGCGCCGTACGATCGTTCCGTGCGGAACGGGACGGTCGGTGGGCCGTGATTTTACGCGGCGGAAAATATTAGTGGATTTTTTTTCGTGATCAAAATATGTTGTATACAAAACACACCATCGGGGGTTAGCCATGCCATTGATTACCGACAAAGTTAAGCAAAACGCCGAAAAGTGCAAGCGCTGCGCTTTTCTTAAGATTAGAAATATGAAGATCGACAAGAACAGCGTCCTCTTCGACGAGGCGGTCATGACGATGGAGGGGATGTATCGCGCGAGCTGCACGATGTGCCCGTTCGTCAAAGATTTCGAGAAGGTTTTCGGGATGAAGCCGTACGACTATTTCCCGATGAAAAACGTTGTCGTTAAAGATTAGGCGTGATGGCCCGTGATTGGATACCGGAAACGCGGTGATACTGCTCAGCGGCGGTCTCGACTCGGCGACCGCCGCGGCCGTGGCGGTGAGGGAGTCCTCCAACTGCGCGGCGATGACGTTCAGATACGGACAGCGCCATGAGGTCGAAGTAGAGTCCGCGCGTAAACTCGTTGCGTTTTTCGGCATCGGGACTCACCTCATAGTCGACATCCCCGTTGACGTTTTTCAACGAACGGCGTTGAACCCCTCTTCGGGTATCGATGTGCCGAAAAACAGGGATCTGCGCCGATCGGACGATATTCCCGACACCTATGTGCCGGCCCGCAACACCCTGTTTCTCGCGTACGCTCTGGCCTACGCCGAGTCCTCCGGCATACGCTCAATCTATATTGGAGTCAACGCGCTCGACTACAGCGGCTATCCCGACTGCAGACCCGAGTACATCGACGCTTTCGAGCGGATGGCCAACCTCGGTACGCGGGCGGGGGTGGAAGGGAGGAGCTTCTCCATACGTGCCCCGCTGATCGCGATGAGCAAATCGGACATTATTCGGCTCGGGCGGGACCTCGGAGTCGATTATTCGCTGACGCACAGTTGCTACGATCCCGGCCCCGACGGCGTCTCATGCGGCGAATGCGATAGCTGTCTTCTGCGCAGGCGTGGATTCATCGAGGCGGGCGTGGCCGATCCGACCAGGTACGGGAAATGATGCGAAGAGCGCTCAATCTCACGGGGAGGTTTTTTTCGGCACTGGCGGACGTACTCTTCCCGTCGTACTGTGTTGCGTGCGGAACGGCGGTCCCCTATGCCGCACACCTGTTATGCGTCCGCTGTCGAAACTCGATCGAGCCGGTACGCGACCGCTGCGCGCGCTGTTCGGGCGTTGAGACGGACGATGGGTGCAGTCTGTGCGGCAACAGGAGGTTTTATCCCTCGCGGCACATTGCGGCCGCCGAATACGAGGGGCCGCTCGAGAAGGCGCTCCACGCGCTCAAGTTCAAGGGCCGCCGCAGACTTCACCGGCCGCTTGCGGGGCTGCTCTACAACGCCCTGGGTGAAGCCGCCGAAGGGGCGGAAATAGTCACCGCCGTTCCGATGAACCGGGACAAAAAATGGAAAAGAGGCTTTAACCAGTCCGAGCTGATGGCACGGCAGCTCGCCCGGCGGCTCGGAAGGCCGTACTTCGCCCTCCTCGCGGAAAACCGGCGCGCGGCCACGCAGAAAACGCTCCATTCGCGCGACCGCTATCTCAACGTGCTGGGACGGTACAGGGTGATAAATACTGCCGCGGCGGCCGGGAAGCGGGTGCTTCTGGTCGACGATATACTCACCACGGGGGCGACCATCAACGAGTGCGCCCGTATGCTCATCTCGGGCGGGGCGGTCGATGTAATCTCGGTTACGGTTGCGCGTGCCGGAATAAAAAAGCTTGAAAACCTCTGATTGTGGTATATTATAAGTAGCCGCCACCGGCCTTCCGGCTGCGCCATCCTTTAACCACAGGGGAGAACTCCACCCATGAAGCGGATTTCACACGAGAATGCGGAAATAATTGTTCTGGACGGCAGAATAGACCAGGACGCTTCCGAAGAACTTGAAACGGCGTTGCAGGAATGCATTAAGAGCGGTCTGCACAATATCTGCATCGACATGATAAATGTCAAGCATATATGCAGTTCCGCCCTCGGTGTACTTGTGGCCGTCAAGCGGAAGATAAAGGACAAGGACGGCGACATCAAGCTCGTCATCGTCAACGACAACCTGATCAAACTTTTCCAAACAACAATGCTTGACAAGGTATTCGAGATATTCGAATCTCAGCGGGAGTGCATGAATGCCTTTGATTAATAGTTCCGGCCGGGAATATGCAGAAGCCACTTAAATCCGATCTTGCGCGGATTCTCGAACCAATAGAACCCCACTTAAAAAAGGTCGACGAGCAGATCAGGGACAGGCTGTCGACGGGCGTACCGCTGATCGATGAAAGCACGCGGTATCTGTTCGAGGGTGGGGGGAAAAAGATTCGGGCCTCCCTGGTGATCCTGAGTTCCGGGATGAAAAGCGGGCCTCCGGACGAGGCGATTGACCTCGCGGCTGCCGCCGAAATCGTTCATTGCGCGAGCCTTATCCACGACGACATCATCGATCAGTCCCTGCTCCGGCGCGGCGTTCCGACGGTTTCCCGCAAATGGGGAAGCCGCGTGGCCGTTCTCGCGGGAGACTATATGTACACCACGGCGCTCCGGGTCGCCGTGGGCGAGGGGGCGCGCAGCATGTTCCCGGTGCTGGTGGCGGCCACGAGCGATATGGTGAAGGGCGAGCTCTATCAGCTTGAATATTCCGGAATCGACCGCATCGACAAGCGCCATTATTTTACCATCATCGAGCTTAAAACAGCCCGCTTTATGGCGGCATGCATGAAGATGGGTGGAGTGAAAGGCGGGTTTTCCGACGAGGAGAGCGATATACTTTATAACGCGGGCCTTAACCTGGGCTTCGCCTTCCAGATTGTCGATGACGCGCTGGACGTAATGGATGACAGCATCAGGACCGGAAAGGACGGGGGAAACGACTTCTATGAGGGCAAGGTGACGCTGCCCCTCCTGCACCTTCTGGAAAACGTCGATGGCGGCGAAAGGACGAAGATAACGGAATATATGAAGACCCCGACGCCCGAGGGCTGGGAGTACGTTAAGCGGCGGATTCAGGAGGCGGGAGCGGTCGAGTATTCGCTTGATGTTGCCATGGGCTACAACCACAGGCTCATGGAATCGATGGACACGTTTGCCCCGTCGCTCTACAGGGATATTATTCTGGAGCTTTCGAAATTTTTGGTTGAAAGAAAATACTGAGCCTGCGATCATCAGTGTTGTTGCATAACCGGGAAAACCTGATATTTCCAGGGTTTGCAACAAGTCTGTTATTGAGGCGGCGCGTGTCGCAGGGCCGCCCGGCGTATTGTTTACGGAACCAGGAGGGAGGCCGCATGATAAGCAGGGAGAAGCAGGAAGTCCTGAACCAGTATAATATCGGGCTTGTGGCGTACAAGCAGCGTAAATGGGACGAAGCCATCAGGGCCTTCGAGAAAGCCCTGCAGTCCGATCCGAAAGACGGCCCGTCCGCGCTGTATCTGGACAGATCGAAGAAATTCAGGGAAACCCCCCCGCCGGCAGACTGGGACGGGGTTTTCATAATGACCACCAAATAGAAGAAGGAAGAGCATGACGAAAAAGATCATCCAGGTCAACACCAACCCCGTCTACGAAAACGGGATGATCGGCACCGTGTTCGCCAAGGACACTGAATTCTTCGGGGACCTTGTGTTTAAAAAGTCCCTTCAGATCAACGGTTATTTCGAGGGCGAGATCGTTTCGGAGGGATTCCTCGTCGTGGGCGAGGGCGCCGTGGTAAAGGCGAACGTCAAGGCCCGCACGGTGATCATACACGGAACGGTGCACGGCAATATAGAGGCGGTGGACCGGCTCGAAATTCAGTCCAGCGGAAAGCTCTACGGCAATATCAGGACCTCAAAGCTCAAGATTGCCGACGGCGTCGTATTCGAGGGCAAATGCGAGATGGTCAAGTCACCCGCCGGGGCCGCCCGGAAAGAGGAGGAGGCTAAGCTCGAAACGGCCTAGCCTCTTTCCACCTTGGGGATTCCGGGGCGGCGAATAAAATCGTCGCCTTTCGGCTTTTAGGGCCGGCGTGTGCCATGTACAGCACCAGGGAGGTGGTCGGTCATGAAACGTACCGAGGCCAGGCATTACGAAAAAGGACGGGATGGCGGGCTTAAGTGTGTGCTCTGTCCGCACAACTGCACGATCGCGGACGGGAAAGCCGGAGTCTGCGATGTTCGCACCAACATCGGTGGAACGCTCTATTCGGACATCTACGGCCGCGTGAGCTCGATCGGCATGGACCCGATCGAGAAGAAGCCCCTCTATCATTTCCACCCGGGCAGTTCCATCCTTTCCATCGGCACCGTCGGCTGCAATATGAAATGCTCGTACTGTCAGAACTGGCACATCTCGCAAAACACCGCGGCCTCGACGTCGTATTACGAGCCGTCGGCCATTGCGCGGAGCGCCGCGCGGGAAGGCTCGATCGGTGTGGCGTACACCTATTCTGAGCCCGTCGTCTGGTTCGAGTACGTGATGGACTGTGCGCGGGAGGTGCGCGCGGCCGGGCTAAAAAACGTGCTGGTCACCAACGGCTTCATCAATCCCGGTCCTCTCGAAGAGCTTCTCGGCCCGGTCGACGCGATGAACATCGACCTCAAGACCTTCAGGGACGCGACCTATAAAAAATACCAGAAGGGAAGGCTCGCGCCGGTGCTCGACACAATCGCCGGATCGCACGGACGGTGCCACATCGAGCTCACCACCCTCATCGTAACCGGCATAAACGACGACATGGAGGAGATGCGCGACATCGTGGACTGGATCGCCTCGGTCGACAGAAGCATCCCCTGGCACGTGTCGAGGTATTATCCCAACTACCGGGACGATGCCCCGGCCACGGACGTGAAGTTCATCATGGACGTGTACGAGGAGGCGCGCCGTAAGCTCGACTTCGTGTACTGCGGCAACATCCCCGGCGGCAGTAACGGGAGCGATACCGCGTGCCCGTCGTGCGGCGGTCTGGTAATCAGCCGAAGCGGATATTCGACGAGGCTGGTCGCGCTCGCGGACGGACGTTGCGGGCACTGCGGGGCCGCACTCGGGATCAAACAGTAAGGGCACGGGATTGACGATGAACAGCCAAGGGGAATCGCACACTGGTGCCGATCGATGAAGCCGGAAACGCTTAAAAAAATTTCGGACTACTGCTATGAGATCCCAAAAACCGCGCGCAAAGGGATGCGCGTACCGGCGCGCATCTACGCAAACGCGGAGCTGATCGGCTCCATGGATGACGCGGTCTTCGACCAGGCGGCAAACGTGGCGATGCTGCCCGGCATCCGTAAGTATGCGCTCTGCATGCCCGACGGCCATTCGGGTTACGGTTTTCCCATAGGCGGAGTGGCGGCGGTCGATCCGGAAGACGGCGGCGTAATCTCTCCGGGCGGCATCGGATTCGATATCAACTGCGGCATACGCCTGATGGCAAGTACGCTTACGCTCGATGAGGTGAGAGAGCACATCCAGCCGCTCGTCGACCGGCTCTTTGCGCGTGTGCCGGCGGGCGTCGGCGCCGCCGGAGAAATCGTGCTCAAAGGGTCGAAGCTCGACGAGGCAATGGTAAAAGGCGCGCGATGGGCCGTGCAGAACGGTTTCGGGCTTCCGGAGGATCTGGAATACTGCGAGGAAAACGGCTGTATGGAGGGGGCGGACCCGGCGGCCGTTTCGCAGAAGGCCCGCGAGCGCGGAAAGAGCCAGACCGGCACCCTCGGATCGGGAAACCATTTTCTCGAGATTCAGGTCGCGAAGAAGGCGGGCATTCACGACGAGAAAACGGCGCGCGCCTTCGGCATCGACCGTGACGACCAGATTCTTATCATGATACACTCGGGCAGCCGCGCCACCGGGCACCAGATCGCCACCGATTATCTTCAGCGCTTCCTTTCGGTCCAGCAGCGGTATGGGATTAATCTGCCCGACCGCGAACTTGCGTGCGCGCCGCTGTATTCCGAGGATGGCAGGGCATACTTCGGCGCCATGAACTGCGCCATCAACATCGCCTTCTTAAATCGGCAGCTCATCATGCACCGGGTGCGGGAGGTATTCGCCGAATATTTCGGAAAGAGCCCGCGCGAGCTCGGTCTTCGGCTCGTCTATGACGTTTGTCATAATACCGCCAAACTCGAAAGCCACGAGATAGAGGGGAAAGCCCGAACGCTTCTGGTGCACCGCAAGGGGGCCACGCGCGCCTTCGCTCCCGGGATGAAGGGAATCCCCGAGCGTTACCTGTCGTACGGACAGCCGGTCATCGTCGGCGGGAGTATGGAGACGGGGTCCTATCTCTGCGCCGGGACGGCGTCGGCGCGCGGGAGCTTTTACTCGACGGTGCACGGAAGCGGCAGGCTCATGTCGCGAACGCAGGCCAGGAAACGATTCAACGGGCGGGACCTTCAGCGAAGTCTCGGCGAACGGGGCATCCATATCCGGACGGCGTCGTTTTCGGGGCTCGCCGAGGAGGCCGGCGGCGCGTACAAGGACATCGACGCGGTTGTCGGCGCGGCCTTCGGCGCGGGCCTCTGTGCTCCCGTCGCGCGGCTTGAGCCCCTCGGCAATGTGAAGGGGTAGGCCGCGTGCCATTCGAACTGGTCGAGGACATAACCAGCGCCGATATCGCCGTACGGGCCACGGGAAGGTCGGCCGCGGAGCTTTTCGTGTCGGCCGGTGAGGCACTGCGTGCGATCATGCTCCAGGACCCCCGGCGGCCTGCGGCGGGCGCCGAAATCTCGTTCGAGCTCAACGCCGCTTCGATCGAGATGCTGCTCTTCACGTTCCTCGATGAGCTCTTGTTCTACAAGGACTCCGAGGCCCTGCTCGTTTCTCCGGCAACAGTGGACGTGGAAGAAGGGCCCGATGGCGCTTCGCTGCAATGCCGTGCGCTTACGGAGCGGATCGATCCGGCGATGCACCGCTTCATCGTCGACGTCAAGGCGGTCACCATGCATCGCTTCTCGGTGCGTCTCGAAAAGGGCGTATGGACCGCCACGATAGTCTTCGACGTGTAGGGCGGCGTACAAATAGTTGACAATGGCGCTCAATTTGCCTTGATGGTGCCCATGGGGGCGCCGTCGCGGTGTTTGTGCGGGCCGGGGCCGCCGCTATTATTCTTAACGGGAGAGCATACATGGCACTGATTATCGATGGGAAGAAGATAGCCTCCGAGATACGGGAGGAGATACGCGCAGAGGCCGCCGTGCTGCGAGAGCGGCTCGGGGCCGTGCCGGGACTCGCGGTTGTGCTGGTGGGGAACGATCCGGCCTCGTCGGTATATGTCCGCAACAAGGGGAAGGCCTGCGAGGAGGCGGGTTTCGCTTCGTTTCAATTTACGCTTCCCGAAACCACCGATCAAAGGGAACTGGTCTCACTGGTCGACGAGCTGAACGCCCGGAGCGACGTCGACGGCATACTCGTGCAGCTTCCGCTTCCCGGGCAGATCGACGAGGCGGCAATCATCAATCGCATCGATCCCCGTAAGGACGTGGACGCGTTTCAT
>JADFDB010000034.1 GCA_018263175.1 Spirochaetota bacterium | reverse complement strand
AGGTGCCGCTGTACAACTGGGCGGCAGGCGGTATGGCCATCCTCGGGGGCGTCGTCCTCGTCTCGTTCAGCGATTCGTTCGCGTGGCTTCAAAGCTCGTTCGGGAGAAATTTCGAGATGCCGCTTTCGATCGTGCTCGGCGTCGTCATCACGCTGTACGCCTCGGCCTTCATCGCGACCCATCTCGACGCCGCCGAGCAATGGATGGTCAGGCGTCGCGGATAGGCCTGTTCTCTCAATGAAAGCGACACGCCGGCCGAAGCCCCCGGCGCCCGCTACCCGAAATTTAAGTAGGGGCCGGTCCGCCGCGGTGATGCAGCACCGTGGCGGACGCGCTCAGTGCGCCTCGCCCCAGTCGGCGCCCCATCCCATGTCCACGACGATCGGCACCGAGAGCTCCAGCGCCCCCTCCATCTTCGCGCGGACCATGGCGCCGAAAGACTCCTTCTCGTTTAGGGGCACCTCGAAGACGAGCTCGTCGTGCACCTGGAGGATCATCCTGCCCCGGTAGTGCTTTTCGTCGATCTCCCGCTGGATGTTGATCATCGCGAGCTTGACGAGGTCGGCGGCCGTTCCCTGAATCGGCGTGTTGATGGCGATGCGCTCGGCGCCCTCGCGCCGGAACTGCGCCGTCGAAGCGATCTCGGCTATGGGCCGCCGTCTGCCCAGGATCGTCTGGACGTATCCCTTTTCGCGCGCGAAGGCGATTGTTTCGTCGATGTACTTTTTGAATCCCGGATAGGTCTCGAAGTAACGGTTGATGAACTCGGCCGCGTCGCGCACCGAGATATCGGCCTGTTGCGAGAGGCCGTAGGGCGAAACCCCGTAGATCGTGGCGAAGTTGATGACCTTCGCCTGCCGTCGCATGTCGGGCGTTACGGCGTCGATGGCCACGCCGAAGACCGACGATGCTGTAAGCGTGTGGATGTCGATGCCCTTCTTGAAGGCCTCGGTCATCTGCTCGTCGCCCGATATGTGCGCGGCGAGGCGGAGCTCGATCTGCGAGTAATCGGCCGAGAGGAGGGTCATCCCTTCGTCGGGCACGAATCCCTTTCGTATCTTTTTCCCGAACTCATCGCGCACCGGAATGTTCTGCAGATTGGGGTCGGACGATGAAAGCCGTCCCGTGGCGACCACGGTCTGGTTGAACGAGGTGTGAATCCTTCCCGTTGAGGGCAGTACGAGCTCGGGCAGGCTGTCGATGTAGGTGCTCTTGAGCTTCGCGAAGGTGCGGTAGGCGATAAGATCGTCGATGACCGGGTGAGAGCCCCTGAGCGTTTCGAGCACCTGTATGTCGGTCGAAAAGCCCGTCTTGGTCTTCTTGACGGGTTTGAGGCCGAGCTTTTCGAAAAGGATTCCGGCAAGCTCGCGCGTGGAGTTGATGTTGAAGCGCGCCCCGGCCGCGGTGTAGATGCGCTCCTCGGTCTCTTCGAGCAAACGCTGGTTCTCCTTCGAGAGCGCCTTGAAGTGCTTGAGGTCGATCTTCACGCCGCAAAGCTCCATGAGGGCGAGCACGCGCGAAAGCGGCATCTCGACGTCGTGGAAAAGCCGCTCGAGGCCCTCCTCCTCGATCCTGCGCGAGAGGATATGGTAGAGCCGCAGGGTGATGTCGGCGTCCTCTACCGCGTAGTCGGCGAGTTCCCGAAGCGGCACCTCGGTGATCGAGAGCGTGTCTTTGCCCTTGCTCACGAGTTCCTTGAAGGTGGTGGTTTTATAGCCGAGGAACTTCATGGCCATATCGTCCATGTTGTGGCGCCGCTCCGACGGGTCGAGGAGGTAGGAGGCGATCATGGTGTCGAAGAACACGCCCTCGAGCGTTATGCCCGCGTTGCGGAAGATGATGAAGTCGTACTTGATGTTCTGGCCGATCTTTTTTATGGACGGGTCCTCGAGTACCGGCTTCAGGAGCGCAAGGGCCTCGGAGCGGTCCACGCACTCCTCGCTGAAAAGCGACAGGTTCATCACCGGGATGTACCAGCCCGCGTTCTCGCGCACCGAAAGGGAAATGCCGACGAGCCCTGCGGCGACCGGGTTTACCGATGTCGTTTCCGTGTCGACCGACACCATCCCGGCCTTCCGGATTTTCGCGATGGCCTCCACGAGCTCCGCGGCGCTCGCAACGATGCGGTAGTCGCGGTCTGCGCGGGCCGCCGAAGCGGCCAGCGGCGCACCGCCGATCGTTTCGTCCCCGGAGAGCTCGTGCGCGATCGAGTCCATCTCGTGCGACCGAAAGTAGGCGCGCGCGGCTTCGCTGTGAAAGTCCGGGGTGCGCGCATCCTCGATGTCGAAGGCGATCGGAAGCCCGGTGCGGATCGTCACGAGGTCGCGGCTGAGGTAGGCCATGTCCCTGTTCGTCGCGAGCGTCTCGCGGAGCTTGCCCTTTACCCGGTCCAGGTTTTCGTAAATTTTGTCCAGGCTACCCTCCTCCTGGATGAGCTTCAGGGCGGTCTTTTCTCCGACGCCGCGTACGCCGGGAATGTTGTCCGACGCGTCGCCGACCAGCGCCATGTAGTCGATAACCTGCCCGGGCCCTATGCCGAGCTTCCCGCGCACGGCCGCCGCGTCGTAGGTCTCGAATTCGGTTATGCCCTTCCTGTTCGCGTAAATGGAGGTGTTGTCGTCGACGAGCTGATAGGCGTCCTTGTCGCCCGTAACGAGGACCACCTCGAGGTTTTTCGAGGCGTGCGCGCGCGCGATCGAGCCCAGCACGTCGTCGGCCTCGTAGTCGGCCTCCTCGATCCTTTTGATGCCGAGGGTCTCGACCATCAGCTTGATCTCCTCGATCTGCGAGCGCAGGTCGTCGGGCATCTTCTCCCGGTTGGCCTTGTATTCGGGATACAGCGCGAAACGGAACGACTTCTTCGGCGGATCGAAGGCCACCACGAGGTAGTCGGGCTTCTGGTCCGCGACCAGCCTGAAGAGCATGCGCGCGAACCCGAAGATGGCCGAGGTGTTCTGCCCCTTCGAATTGGTGAGCGGGTTCTTTATAAAGGCGAAATAGGCCCTGTAGCAGAGCGCATGGCCGTCGATGACGAAGAGGCGTTTTCTCACGTGGATGCTCCGATGATTTTTCAACAGTATAGGCGTCCCGCACGGCAGATCAAGACAAATTAAGGTACAGGGAAGTACCGACGCCCCCCATGCCCCCCGAGGGGGGCGGCAGAAAACTAAGACCGGCCGTCGGTTCCGCGGAATAACCGGATACGATTAGGTGTCATGTACGCATGAGTTTTTTACGTCGAACCCGAATATATCTTGCGAAACTAATGACAACGGCGCATAGATGACGTAGATATATACAACCTGTGGAGACTGGCGGAATGCACGGCATATTTTCCCCTACACGGCGACTTCTGTTCCTTCCATTGATCGTTCTTTCCGTGTTTCTCCTCGGCGCGGCGCCGGAGAGGAACGCCTCCGTACACGTCATAATCTATCATACCTTCCTGGGCAAGGAGAGCGTCTCCACCGATTTCAGCGTGGATGAGCTCAGGCTCCAGATGGAACGGTTGAAGGAGCGGGGCTTTCGGTTCGTTACCCTCGCCGATGTGGAGCGGGGCGCCGTATCGGGAACGCGGAACGTGCTCGTCTCCATCGACGACGGAAACAGGAGCGTGTACCGGGCCTACCGCGAGGTGTTCGGCCCCATGGGGATAAAGCCGCTTCTGGCCATCTATCCGAACATCATCGGCCGCAAAAAATACGCGCTCACCTGGGACGAGCTGCGCGCGCTCGCGTCCGACGGCTGCGAGATCGCGGCCCACGGGTTTTTCCATCTGCACGTCAACGAGAAGCTGTACGCGAAGAACCGGCCCTACTTCATGAACGAGATCCACAAGTCGAAGCGCGTTTTGGAGGAGAGGATGGGAAGGCCCGTCACCGCTTTCGTCTACCCCTCCGGGGAGAGATGCGGGCACGCCATGCGCGAGATACGGGCGGCCGGCTACCGCTGCGCCTTTACCATCAACTGGGGGACACTCAGGGTGCCGCTCGAGAGAAACCCGGAGGCGCTGGAGCTTCCGCGGTACATGCTCGTGCGCGACAACTGGAAGAACATCTTCGCCCTTATGGATAAAAATTCCGGAAGCCCCGGAGGGAACGGCCCCAAGAGCACCAAACGCCATCTCGTGCTGTCGCGATAGGTCCGCGCCGGCTTATCGCGGCTTCGCCCCCGCCATGCCCGTGCCGCGTCCGAAGTCGCGGTATCCCGCGATCGCGATAAAGGCCGCGATCGTAAAGACCGCCGCCGCGATAAAGACGTACCGGTAGTGGAGGCCCAGTATCAGTCCGCTCAACAGCCCGCCGATCCCCGAACCGAGAAACTGCGATGAATTGAAGATCGAGAGCACCGTCCCCTTGAGCTGCTGATTGGGGTAGCGCGATGCCGCGGCGGGGAGCACCGGCGACAGGATGCAGTGCCCCGCGTAGAACAGAAAAAACGAGACTATCCATGCCGCAAGCTCGCCGCTGAAGATCGCGATAAGGATGCCGACGAATTCAAAGCCAAGCCCCACGGTCGTAATCGCCGCGCTCCCGCGCCGGTCGGCCTCGCGTGCGAACACGAACATGAGCGCCGTGCCGATAAGCGAAACGGGAATGAATATCTTCCACATGGCCTCCATGCCGAGCTCCTTTTTGAAGAGAATCGGCATCACGAAAAAGACCGCGTTGATGTTGAGGTTGCCGACGAAGCCGATGACGTTGAGCCGGTTGAGGTCGGCGTTTTTCATCACCTCGGAAAGTCGCTCGGTTTTGATAACCGGGAGCTCCTCGTCGATGATGCCGTGGTCGTCCATGAAAAAGAGGGTGTAGATGATGGTGATCAGGACGAGCCCCGCGCAGATATAGAAGAGTATGGGGATGTTCATCTTCGCCGCGATGATGGGGCTTGCCGTAAACCCGAAGATGACGGCAAGGCCCATCGAGATGCCGACGTACGACAGGGCCGTGTTGCGCCGATGCATGCTGATCCCATCGGTGAGCCAGGCCATCGTGACGCCCTGGATGGCGCCCGCCCCGGAAATCACGCGCGCGGCGATGAGGTGATAGACGTTTTGCGAGAGGCCCGAGAGGATCGATCCTATGAAATAGATGATGAGGCCCGCAAGCGTCACCTGTTTGCGTCCCCAGCGGTCGCTGAGCTTGCCGATCGGCACCTGCAAAATGATCTGGATGATGCCGAAGATGCCGACGGCGAGGCCCGCGAGCGCCCCCGTGGAGCCCGGAAGCTCGGTCGCGAAGATCGAGAATACCGGTATGATCATGGAGATGCCGAGCATGCGGATGCCCATTACGAGGCTTATGCCCGCGATAAGCCTGCGCTCGGTGGAGTTGAAGGACCCGGATTCCATGGTGTCGTTCTATCTGCGGAAAGAGGGCAAGGCGGCCCCCGGCCATCGGGCAACTATGCCGGTGGGGGGGGCCGAAGGTCAATCATTTTACCTGCCCGCGGAGGCCTGCAGAGAGGAGCCGACGCGCCTGGCCCACGCGAGGGCGCGGCGTGTGCGTTTGAATGTACGAATGCGGTGTGCGCGGCGTGCGCGGAAGCGCGACCGAACGGCGCCGAGGGCCCTGGAGTAGTCGCGAACGGCGACGAGTTTGTCGGCCACGCATACCAGCGCGGACTCGGCGTAGCGCGGCGGGACGGGCGTAAGCGGCCACATGTGGCGGAGGATGGCGTCTTCCTCGATCGCGTTCAGCGGGAATCTATTCCGCGCGTTGTGACGCGCTATGGCCGGGTGTCTGAAGCCGTGGAGCCCGGGGCCGTCGATCCGCCAGTCGTAGAAGAAGAAATCGTGCAACAGCGCCCCGCGCGCAGCCGAGACGGCATCGAGGCCGCGGCGGTGCGCCATGATGTAGGCCATGCGCGCTACCTGCAGGCAGTGTTCCTTGCGCGTGACGGAGCCATGGTGCGTATAGTCGCCGAGGAGCTGGAACTCCCCGCTTTCGAGTACCGCCATTATGGCGGGGTGCCTCAGGGCGGCCGACCACCCGTGATCTTTCATTTCATTCCTTTAATTGTGTCGATCATTTTTTGTACACCTCTCTGCGCGCGAAGTCTGATCATTACCCCGCCGGGGTAGGTGCTGTCAAGCCCGAATTTCGCCGCGATGACGGATCGTGCCCTGAGCGCCCTCCGGCGGATTGTCCGGCGTACCGCGACGTACTCCACGCCGGGCCGCGCCATCCAGGACGCGAGCCGGTGGTTCGCCTGTTCGTGATGGACCGCCATTGCCGCAAGGAACCGTTCGGGTGCAGCGAGCGACCCGGCCGGCATGAGCCGGTCGGCGAACGCCCAGGCCCGGCCGGCCAGCCCCGTGGAATAAATAAAATCCATCCCCATTATACCCAGAACGAGCGCATCCAACCGGTACACGAGCAATGAATCCATGGAGCGCGCGAGCCAGAGCGACAGCGGATATAGCGTCTTTTCGAAAATGAACGCGAGGGTGACCCAGTACAGGGAAAAGCCGGGGCAGATGAGCCCCTGGAAATTGAGGGGCTCGTCGCGGTAGTCCCAGCACCGACGGTTGAAGACGTAGAGGAGCAGCAGCCCGGCGGCATATTCGACAAGCGTGAGCACGAGCAGATAGCCTATGCCCCTGAGCGCGGGATGCAGTTCCCGTATGGCCGAGTACAGGAGCATCAGGATGATCGCGCCCGTTCCGTACAGGGGCAGGTATGGTCCGCAGAGGAGCCCCGGGTTTACCGGACGTCCGCGGTCAAGCGATCGATAGACGGATTCGATGACCCATCCGAGGAGCGAGAAAACGTAAAAAAGCAAAAACGCGCGTTCGATAGAAAGATACATGCTTATGTCCCTGTGTCCCTGGTCTAAAGATTACGCTTTCCGGCCGCCTTGCCGGCGCCGGAAAAAAAGAGGGTGATGAGCCGGGTGATTTCGGCCTCGATGTCCTCAATCCGGGCGGAGTCGAGCCGGTCCTTGAGTGACAATTCGAGACCTTTTAAAAGGTAGATGATGCCGTCGGTTATGCCGGCGCTGTCGGACCGGCGGATCGCCCCCCGGCGTCGCGCCTCGTCCATGATTCGCGCGACGATCCCCCGCTGCCGGCTCTCGAAGGAGCTGGCGAGTTCGCGTGAGGTAGCGTCGCCCTCCCTGTGGAGAATGATTGCGGCGATATAGGGGGAACGGTGAAGGAAGCGGAAGCGCTCGACGGCCGCGGACTTCAGCTTTTCGAGGGGATCGCTTATGTCGTCAAGGCCGGCCTTCAGCGCCTTCTCGAAGAGGCCGATTTTGTCCGTAATAAGCTCCCGGACTATGCCCTCCTTGCTGCCGAAATAATTGTACAGCGTCCCCTTGGCGACGCCCGCGGCCGCGGCGATTTCGTCGACCCCGGTTTTAGCGGGGCCGAAGCGCTCGAAGAGCTTCTCCGCTGCGGCGAGGATGTTCCGGCGCTTTGTCGCCTTCATGGGTCTCCTTTTGAACTTTTATACTAATTTAGTATAAATATGTAACATGGACAATATAGCGCCGTTCCGGTCGATCGTCAATGCCGGATGCAAAATTTTTAAAAATTTTTCACGGATGTATTCGAATACCGCGCTCGATAGTGGGATCTTCCGGGCCGGTGTTCCTGATCGGGGGCGGTGGTCTTTAAGTGATGAGAGCACGGCAAAAAGTAATAGTACAAAGCGGTATATACATGCTAATCATAGTATGGATTGTATAGTCATGATTGCGATAAATTGTGGAGGTACAGGCATGGATGCTTTGCCGGCCCTATTCCATGAATATTAGCTGCGCACTTTGCTGTACATAGTGAGCATATACGGGTTAATTTTTTTCATTGGAGGCTGCGGAGGTCCCGTAAAAAATGCTTGTCATTTTGCCGGCAGCCGTTTCAATGGATACAAAAATTGAATGATATGTATTAAAAATTATTCAATATTATTTGAAAATTATATAAATATTTATATATTCAAATTTAATGGCAGAGATCGCATGGCAAAGATAAAACGGGCTTTGATTAGTCTTTCGGATAAAACGGGCGCCGTCGAGTTCGCCCGGGGGCTTGCGGGCTTCGGGGTCGAGTTTCTCTCGACCGGAGGGACCGCGAAAATATTAAGGGACGCCGGGCTCGCGGTTAAGGACGTTTCCGAGCACACCGGTTTCCCGGAAATGCTGGACGGCAGGGTGAAGACCCTGCATCCGAAGGTTCACGGCGGGCTGCTGGGTCTGCGTTCAAATCCGGAGCATGTGGCCACCATGAAGGCCCACGGGATCGAACCCATCGACATGGTGGTGGTTAACCTCTATCCTTTCAGGCAGGCCATCTCGAGGCCGGGATGCACGCTGGAGGACGCGATCGAGAACATCGATATCGGCGGACCGGCGATGCTGCGCTCGGCGGCCAAGAATTTCGAGAGCGTTACGGTGGTCGTCGACCCGGCCGACTACGGCGTGGTTCTCGACGATATGAAGAAAAACGGCGGCGAGGTGCCGCGCGCGACGAACCTCAGGCTGGCGGTCAAGGTCTACAGAAGTACATCGGAATACGACGGCATGATCGCCTCGTATCTCGAGAAGCGGCTCGACGAATAACGGCTTTAGCACGTTTTCGGGGTGGAGGAAGCGGGGACATCCGTGCGAGGGAACCCGCCGCACCCTGGTAAGAATAACTAATAACGTTTCTGGTGAAGGGTTTATTTGCGCGCCGCCCGCGGCGGCGGTGCGCGGCCATAAATAAATCACCGGCAACCAAAAAAAATTCGGAGGTATTAGATGGCTGAAGTTACTCTTAAGGAGATTTATCCGGTACCGGAGAAATTCAGAGAGAAGGCGTATATCAAGAGTCGCGCGGACTACGAGAAAATGTGGAAGGAGTCCGTCGCCGATCCCAACACCTTCTGGGCGAAGATCGCCGAGGAGTACATAACCTGGTTTAAAAAGTGGGACAAGGTTATGGACTGCAATTTTGGCAAGACCCCCGAGGAGCTCAAGGTCGCCTGGTTTACCGGCGCCAAGGTCAACGTTTCCTACAACTGTCTCGACCGGCACCTCGAAAAGAGGGGCGACCAGGTGGCACTCATCTGGGAAGGCAACGATCCCAATGAAAGCAAAAAGTTCACCTACAAGGAGCTCCATGCCGAGGTCTGCAAGTTCGCGAACGTTCTCAAGAAGAACGGAGTCAAGAAGGGCGACCGCGTTACCTTCTTCCTGCCGATGATTCCCGAGCTCGCCATAGGCATTCTGGCCAGCACCCGCATCGGCTCGATCCACTCGGTGGTGTTCGGCGGTTTCTCGGCCGAGGCCCTGCGTGACCGTATTCTCGACTGCGACAGCCAGGTCGTGGTTTCCTGCGACGGCACCTTCCGCGGCGCGAAGGCGGTTCCCCAGAAGGACAACGCCGATGCGGCGATCGCACAGTGCCCGAACGTACGCCTGCATATCGTCGTAAAGCGCGTGGGCGACAAGGTTCAGGTTAAGTGGAATGATAAGATCGACAAATGGTATGAAACCGAAATGGCGTCCGTAGATGCCAACTGCCCGGCCGAGGAGATGGACGCCGAGGCGCCGCTCTTCATCCTGTACACCTCGGGCTCAACCGGCAAGCCCAAGGGTGTTATGCATACCACCGGCGGTTACCTCACCTACGTGGCTTTCACCCACAAGATGATCTTCGACTACCACGAGGGCGACGTCTACTGGTGCACCGCCGACATCGGCTGGGTAACCGGTCATTCCTACATCGTGTACGGACCGCTTGCCAACGGAGCGACGACCGTCATGTTCGAAGGCGTTCCGAGCTATCCGGATTTCGGCCGCTTCTGGGCCGTCGTCGAGAAGTACAAGATCAGCATATTCTATACCGCACCGACCGCCATTCGCGCCATTGCGAAGGAAGGCGACAAGTGGGTCGACAACCATAACATCAAATCCATCCGCCTGCTCGGTTCGGTCGGTGAGCCGCTGAACCCCGAGGCATGGAACTGGTACTACAACAAGATCGGCCGCGGTGAATGCCCGATCGTGGACACCTGGTGGCAGACCGAGAACGGCGGCATCCTCATCACCCCGCTCCCCGGCGCGATCGACATCAAGCCGGCAATGGCGACCGTTCCCTTCTTCGGCGTGGCCCCTTCAATCGTCGACGACGGCGGCAAGACCCTCGAGGGCGTATGCGAGGGCAATCTCTGCATCGACAAAGCGTGGCCCGGCATGATGCGCGGCGTTTACAACGACGACAAGAAGGAGCGCTTCTTCAGCACCTACTTCGCGCAGTTTCCCGGCAAGTATTTCAGCGGTGACGGCTGCCGCAGGGACAAGGACGGCTATTACCAGATCACCGGCCGCGTTGACGACGTTATCAACGTTTCCGGCCACCGCATGGGAACGGCCGAGGTCGAGTCGGCGCTCGTTTCACATCCGAAAGTCGCCGAATCGGCGGTTGTCGGCTATCCGCACGAGATCAAGGGCCAGTCGATCTACGCGTTCGTGACGCTGAACACCGGCGTGGAGAAGACCGATGAGCTCAAGAAGGAGCTCATCGCCCACGTTCGCAAGGAGATCGGACCAATCGCGACTCCAGAGATCATCCAGTGGGCGGATGCGCTTCCCAAGACCCGGTCCGGAAAGATCATGCGCCGTATTCTCAAGAAGATCGCGGCTGCGGACTTCAACGTGCCCGGCTATGGGGACATCTCGACCCTCGCGGATCCCACCGTGGTCGAAAGCCTGGTCGGCGAGGCGAAGAAGATCGTGAACAAGTAAGCCTTATCCGCATGCAAAAACGAAGAAGGCGAGGATTCGAATCCTCGCCTTCTTCGTTTTTTACCCGTCGCCCGTAACGGCCCTCAGTATTCAATCCCCTCGCGTGCCTCGACGCCCGTTGTGTAATAATGCTTTACCTCCTGCATCTCGGTGACGAGGTCGCACGCGTCGATGAGCTCCTTCGGCGCGCCGCGCCCGGTGAGGACGAGCTCGACTCCGGAAGGCCTTCCTTTCAACAGCCCCAGGATCTCGGACAGGCTGACCAGCTTGAAGAGGTGCGCCGTGACGATCTCGTCGAGAATGACGATCGGGTAGGTGCCGCCGTACAGGGTATCGCGCGAACGCTCCAGGGCCTCGCGCGCGTACCGGTGGTGCTCCTCGATGTTCTCGTCGTCGGGCTTGCAGAAGGCCGCGCTTCCGTGCTGCTCGATCGTGATGAGCCCGTCGAGCTTTTTGACCGCGTCGAGCTCGCCGTAGTGCTGTCCCTTCATGAACTGAATGACGATGCTCCGCATTCCGTGGCCCGCGGCGCGGAGCGCGAGCCCGAGCGCGGCCGTGGTCTTGCCCTTGCCGTGACCCGTGTAGAGATGAGCATAGGCTTTTGACTGCATACGGCCTCCTGGTTCCGATTGTGTCGGAGTACCTCCAGAATACGGCATTCAGGCGGCGGATGCAACCGGATTTTATCGCGGGGCTCGTCCGAAGCGGTGCACGCTCTCTGGACCATCGGCCGCCTCCCGGAGCGGCATGCGGCGTGCCGTGCGGAGCGTCTGATGCCGGGAGCGCGGCGATCACATGGTACGGCGGTACTTTCCTCCCGACTCGTACAGTGCCCGGGTGATCTGCCCGAGGCTCGCCACTCGCGCGGTATTCATGAGCTCTGCGAAGATGTTGGCGTCGCTTGCAGCCACCTTTTTCAGGCGCTCCAGCGCCGCCGGGGCGGAGTCCGCATGCCTGCGGTGGAAGTCCCTGAGCGCGTCGATACGCGACATCTTTTCCTCGGAGGAGGCTCGGCTGAGCGGAATGTCCGGTCGCCGGTAATCCTCGCCGAGCGTTGCGGGGTTTTTGAACGTGTTGACGCCGATGATCGGGTATTCGCCCGAGTGTTTTTTATGTTCGTAGACGAGCGACTCCTCCTGTATCCTGCCGCGCTGGTAGTAGCTCTCCATGGCGCCGAGTACGCCGCCGCGGCGGCTTATGCGATCGAACTCATCGAGGACGGCCTCCTCAACCATGTCGGTGAGCTGTTCTATGATAAAGCTCCCCTGCAGACCGTTCTGGTTTTTAAAGATGCCGTACTCCTTCCCGATGATGAGCTGTATGGCCATGGCGCGTCGTACCGATTCCTCGGTCGGGGTCGTGATCGCCTCGTCGTAGGAATTGGTGTGGAGGCTGTTGCAGTTGTCGTTGAGCGCCATGAGCGCCTGCAGCGTGGTGCGGACGTCGTTGAACTGCATCTCCTGCGCGTGGAGACTACGCCCCGAGGTCTGTACGTGGCACTTCAGGCGCCGGCTCTGCGGCCCTGCGCCGTATCGGTGCTTCATCGCGACGGCCCATATACGGCGTGCGACGCGTATGAGCACGTTGTACTCCGGCTCCATGCCGCTTGAAAAGAAGAAGGACAGATTGGGGGCGAAGTCGTCGATCTTCATCCCGCGTGAAAGATAGTACTCCACGTAGGTGAAGGCGTTGGCCAGCGTAAACGCGAGCTGGGTGACCGGGGCCGCCCCGGCCTCGGCGATGTGGTAGCCGCTGATCGATACGGAGTAAAAATTTCGGATTCCGTTGTCGATGAAATAGCTCTGAATGTCGCCCATCATCCTGAGGGCGAAGTTGGTGGAGAAGATGCAGCTGTTCTGCCCCTGGTCTTCCTTGAGAATATCGGCCTGCACCGTCCCGCGGACGGTCTTCAGCACCCCGGCCTTTATCCTTTCGCGCTCCTCCGTGGAGGGCCGCCGCCCGTGCTCCGCTTCAAAGCGCTCCGCTTCACGGTCGATCGCCGTGTTGAAAAACAGGGCGAGCATGATGGGGGCCGGCCCGTTGATGGTCATGGAGACGCTCGTGTTGGGGTCGCACAGGTCGAATCCCGCATAGAGCTCTTTCATGTCGTCGAGGGTGCAGATGCTCACGCCGCTCTCGCCTATCTTGCCGAAGACGTCGGGAACGGTGTCGGGGTCCTGGCCGTAGAGCGTTACCGAGTCGAAGGCCGTGCTGAGGCGCCTGGCGGTGTCGTTGCGCGTCAAATAGTGAAAGCGCCGGTTCGTTCGGCCCGGCGGGCCCTCTCCCGCGAACTGGCGTTTGGGGTCCTCGTCGGCGCGCCTGAGCGAAAACACGCCGGCGGTAAAGGGGAAGTGCCCGGGGAGGTTTTCGCGCCGCAGCCACTTTACGAGGTCGGCGCGGGAGTCGTATCGCGGAAGCGCAACGAGCGGGATCTTCAGCCCGGAGAGGGATTCCGCATTGAGCGGCGTGCTGATCGCTTTGCCGCGTATCTCGATTGAAAGGCTGTCCCGTTCGTAGGCCCGTCGGCTCTCATCCCATTCTGCGAGCAGGGCCGAGATTTCGGGGTCGAGCCTTCCGGCGAGTCCGGCCGCGAGCCGTTCGCCGGTTTTGCGAAGCTCCGGGTCGGCCGAGGATCGAAGCGTGTCGGCGGCATCAAGCTCCCTCATGAGGGCGGCGGCCTCGTCGGTCCGCTGGTGATATCGCCGCACCGACGCGGATATCTCCGAGAGATAGTTGAAGCGTTCGGCGGGGAGTATCCCCCTGGACGCCGTCCCACCCGCCGCCGGTTGTATCGTTTCCTCCGGCGGTCGGGCGACAAGCCCTTTCGTGCGCAGGTGCTCGATGACCGCGCCGAAAAAGACGTCGATACCGTGGTCGTAGTAGTTGCTCGCCATCGTGCCGAAAACCGGGAGCGCTTCGTCGACCGTGGAGAAATCGTTATGAGCGCGCCGGTACTGTTTGCGCACGTCGCGCAGCGCGTCGGGAGAGTTCCGATGGTCGAACTTGTTGATTACGATGATATCGGCGTAATCGAGCATGTCGATCTTTTCAAGCTGTGTTGGCGCCCCGTAATCGGAGGTCATTACGTAGATGGAAAGGTCCGCGTGCGATGAAATCCCGGCATCGCCCTGGCCGATGCCGGGGGTTTCTATGATGATGAGGTCGAAGGCGGCCGCGCGGAGCACGGTTATCATGTCCTGGAGCGCGGCCGGGAGGCTCCCCTCGGACTTCCGGGTGGCGATGGAGCGCATGTAAACGCGGTCGAACCGCAGGGCGTTCATCCTGATGCGGTCGCCGAGCAGCGCTCCGCCGGTCTTCTTCTTGGACGGGTCGATCGCGAGGAGCGCGATGTTTTTATCGGGATACAGGGCGAGAAAGCGGCGGATGAACTCGTCCTCGAGCGTACTCTTGCCCGACCCGCCCGTACCGGTTACGCCGATGACCGGCGCGCTCCCGCCGCCCGCACCCGGCGGTGACAGGCCGAGCTCCTCCATCCGGCCGGATTCCGCGAGCGAAATGAGGCGCGCGATGACGCCATTGTCGTTTTTTTTAAGACGCGCCCGCCAGTCTTCGGGAAGCGGCGGAAGCACGGTCCGGGCTGAGCGATCCATCATGTCCGCGATTATCCCCTCGAGTCCGAGCTTCTGTCCGTCCTCGGGCGAATAAATGCGCGTGATGCCGTATTCCTCGAGCTCGCGGATTTCCTCGGGCGTTATCACCCCGCCGCCGCCCCCGAATAGCCGCACGTGCTCCGAGCCGTTTTCCACGAGAAGGTCCCGCATGTATTTGAAAAATTCCATGTGGCCGCCCTGATAGGAGCTCGCGGCTATGGCGTGCGCCTCCTCCTGGATGGCGGTCCGGACGATCTCCTCGGCCGATCGGTTGTGCGCGAGGTGGATCACCTCTGCGCCCGCCCCCTGGAGCAGCCGCCTGAAGATATTGATGGACGCGTCGTGTCCGTCGAAAAGGGTCGTGGCCGTGACGAAACGGAGCCGCTTGACGGCGGGTGGGGTCTCGATCGTGGAGCTCATGATGGCATGCCTCTCTGTGCACAGGTGAGTGTATGATCTAAATTATTCCAGATATGTTGTATGTCAAGAAAATAGCTCCCCATTTCCGGGGAATGTGCGCATTCTTTAAAAACCCGGACGGCGTCGTTTTTTGTTGCATTTGCGGGAAGCGCCTGTTTTAATTGAACCCGCTTCGGGCGGACGATTATACGACCGTTCGGAGGCGTGGTGGAAATTCCGTGTGAACAGGACCACATGAGGATAAACGTTCGTTTGCGTGACCTCCTGCTTCAGGCGCTGGTTGAGTCGATGTCGGTCGAGATGATGGTGATGCTCGCACAGCGCCTTATCCTCGATTACGATCTCTATGAGCGGACCGGTTTTCCGGGCAATATGTCGATGCCGAACCGCGACGCGGCGCGTCAGATCATCCAGGACATACATGATAACCGGCTCCTCCTTCAGTTTGCCGGGCTTCTGGTGGTGATGCATACCGAAGGCTTTATGGGCAGGAAGTATGTTATTCCACATCTGCGCGAGATAGTCGCCGAAATACACGGAGCGGGTTTCGTTTTCGACCGGGAGTATCATGCCTTCGTTGAGGATTCGCGCATTCGCCGAACCAGAAACTGGGGAACGCTTCTGGAGGGGCAGGAATACGTTTTCTCCTTTCTCTCGCTGGACGTTGTCGGGAACACCGCGCTGGTCCGGGAGTATCCCGAGCTGATGGTAAAGGCGACCTATGGTGACCTGCGCGGTATTGTACAGCGGGCCGTGGAGCGGCGCGAGGGGCGGCTGTGGAACTGGCAGGGCGACGGCGGCCTCGTGGCCTTCTACTTCGCCAATAAGTACAACGCGGCAACGCTCTCCGCGATCGATATACTGCACGAGCTTTTTCTGTATAACCGCCTCGAATGCCGTATTAAAAGCCCCCTGAGCGTCCGCCTCGCCGTACACGGGGGACCGTGCGAGTTTCGTCACAGCACCGGGGAGATCGCAAGCGACACGATTAAGCGCACGCTCGAAATTGAGGCGGAACACACCGGGCCCAATACCGTTACGGTGAGCAATGTGGTGTATCTTGCGCTCGATCCGCTACTTCAGGGGATGCTCCGCCCGGTGCCCACCGGAGGTGGGAGCACCCTGCATGGCTATGAGCTGCGCTGGGAGGAGTAGTGGAGATAATCGTATTTACGGAAAATAAATCGGTTGTCGGGGCCTTCGGCGGGCTTTCCCGAAAGGGTGCATACGAGGTTTCATTCCTGAAGGTTGATGAATTGAAAAAAGCCATGCCGGGCATCCCATCCGACGCACTGATATACCTTGACGTTTCCCGGCTGGAGGGCCCGGCGCTGAAAAAGGCCCTCCGCCTGCTTTCGGGCAATAACGCCCTGCGTTATGCGGTTATCGATCCCAAAAACGCCATAAAAGACGCGGGTGCACTATTCCATGAGGGGGCCAGCGACTATGTCTGTAAAGAGGCCCTGCGTGGCGGCATAACCGAAAAGCGCGTGCGGTGCGCGGCCGGGTTCAGAAGCGGTGGAGAGCCGGCAAAAGAGCCCGTGGAGGAGGGCGCCCGTTCCGCTTACCGGCTTTCGGGCGGGGACTGGAGAGAAATCCGGCCCGGACAGGAATACACCTTCTGCTTCATGTTTATCGAGCTCGACAATCTCAAAGAGTCCAAGAAAACATTCGGCGACGCGAACCTCAGCAATTCGATCGAGCCCTTTCTCCGGCACGTGGAGCGAAGCGTGACTCCCGCCGGCGGCAAAGTGTGGATGTGGACCGATTACGGGGCGATTGTGCTCTTTCCGTTCGACGGCAGGCGCTGTGACGCGGTTCTCGCCTGTTTCAAGATGATGCTGGGGCGAAAGGTGTTCAGCATCGAGGAATCGGGTTTCAACGCGATGGTTTCGTACCGGATTGCCCTCCACATAGGGAACACGGTCTACCGCGTCAGGGGTGAAACGGGAATGCTCGTCGCGGACTCACTCAACTCGATATTCCACCTCGGGCAAAAATTCGCGCGCGCAGGCCACTTCTATCTGACCGGCGAGGTGCATTCCTTCGCTCCTCCGGCCCTCAGGGATTTCTTCGTCCCCGCCGGCAGCTACGAGGGGCGCGAAATCCTGCGCATGCGGCTTCCTCTCTGAGCCCCGGCCGCGTTTTTACTTGCAATCTCCCCGCACCCGTGGTAGACTTCCGGTAACGGCGGCGTGACCGTCCGGGCGTGGAGCATGAACAAAGAACACACGGGTTCGAAAGACATCGTCCTTTTTAGCGAAGAGGAACTCGGCATTATCGCCGCGGTAACGGAGAACCTCGGCTCGCGCGGCATGACCGCCGAGATCGAGGCGGTCGGCAATAACCGCATGGCCCTGGAGCAGCTGGGCCGCTCCATTTCCCTCTATCCGTCCATACTCGCCTCGCACCGGCTCGGGAGCTCATCGCGCTCGGTCGAGAGCCTGGTCGAAACGCTCTGCCGCGACGATATTCCCGACATGATCCTCCACATCCCGACAAAGGCCGTGCTCGGCCGAAGCTACTCGATCGCGAAGATCAACTTTTTGAACATGCTCCGCTACATCGTGCGTGACGTCGCCGACCTCGCGCACTTCGAGGCGAAGGTGCTTCATCTTATAGCGCATAACGTTTTCACGATCATGGCCGAAGAGGTGTATATCTCCATTATAGAAAACGCCGCCTCGCCGGAGCGCCTGCGCGCGAACGCGGCATATCTGCTCGCGAGGACCTGGGAGTACCGGCTCGATTCGGGGGTGCGTGAGTTTGCACCCATTCTGCAGGGAGTATGGAGCGCGCGCGAAAAGCTCATTCCGAATTTCGGGACCATGCTCGGGTTCTCGGAGCTTTTCGTAATCTCGGGGTATATCGAGCCGGCCTGGTTCGACTTTTTACAGAGCGACGAAATCGGCGAGGACGAGGTGCACGCGCTCGAGGAATTCATCTTCGGCATGACCCATGAGGAGATACTCGCGCTTCGCCTCGAGATGGAGGAGTGCGGAAAGAGCTCGGTGAGCCGGGAGGAGGCCCTGGGGAACAAGGGGCCGAAGAGCCCCCTGTATCGGTATTCGGGTGACGACCCGCGCCAGCTCTATCGCTCGTTTCGCGACAGGAAAATAAACGCGCGTTTCCGCGCGCGCGCCTGCCTGCATGGCCCCAAGAGGACGCTCGAGGACTATCTTATGTGTTTTCTGCTCTCACAGTCCTCCGGCTTTGCCGGAGCGTCGGCCGGGAACGACTGAAGCCCGGTAAAGCGAACGCCGGCGCCCCGGTCGGGGCTCAATCCCGCGGCGTTCCCATGTACCCGGGCGTCCCGAAATATCCGGGAGTGCCGTAATACCCCGGAGTCCCGCCGTATCCGGGAGTACCGTAGTACTGCGGAGTGCCCGAATACGCCGGCCTTTCGCTGTACACCTCGCCGGCGACCTTCCCTTCCAGTCTGTCGATCGAGTTCTGAAATGCGTACTTGAGCATCGGATTGGTCTCGGTTTTAACGCCGGCCTTCAGTACGGGGAGTGCTTTCTTCACCTGGTGATAGGCGGTGATTTCCGCGGCCAGCGCGCGGACGGTGTAATCCTTCTTCGGATTTTTTACGAGCGCGATGAGATTGTTCTTCGCGGCTTCGTATTTGGCATTGTCCTTATTGAGCTCGCCGTCCCTGACTTTCGCAAGCGCCTGCAGCGCGGTCATCTGCTCGTCGCTCATCATGTCCGCAAGCACCTGGTCGGGCGCGGCGCTCGGGTTCCTCTGGGCGTTGAGCGCACCCGCGCCAAGCAGCAGTCCGACGAGCGAAAGGCATAGCAACGATGCGAATAATCCGGTCTTCATGGTTCCTCCTGCGTGTTTCACCTGCTCCGGCGCGCGCACTCCTCGCCGGGTACGACAGTGGAGATGTGCACATTTACGGGCGCCTGTCAATACTTTAATCGGGGCCCGTGGTGTGTTTATAAAATGTCCACGGGTACCGGAATGAAGGTAAGAAAGAAAATCGCCACGCAGCTCCATCCAATCAGGCGCTCGATTCCGGAAAGCGGCGCGCTCTCGGGAAGAGGCGGGTGCCCGATCATGAGGAAGAACAGCGCCATGAGCACCCACACGAGCCAGCCCGGCCAGATGAATGCGAGGGCGATGAGCCCGGCGAAAACCGACCAGCCGAAGAAAAGCTGCCTGCGTCCGATCAGGGCGTAAAGGATATGGCTGCCGTCGAGCTGTCCCAGCGGCATCAGGTTGAGGCTCGTGACGAGGAAGCCGATCCATCCGGCCCAGGCGTAGGGGGAAAGGTAGATGTCGTATCCCGCGGGGATCTCGCCATGTATGAGCCGCACCAGTGCCTTGAACAGGAGCGAATCGCCGAAGACGATTACCTCGCCCTTTCCCGCTTCGGGAAGCGGCGCGATGCTTGACAGGTAAAGCCCGGCGATGACCGCGGCAAGGCTCAGTATGAATCCCACGAGCG